>CBHWBX010000184.1:0-8069 GCA_966111935.1 uncultured Gemmatimonadaceae bacterium | reverse complement strand
GATCTCCCACTGCGCGCCGAGACCCTGGAGCTGGCCGTGGCTCCCCATGCCGACGCGGCCGCCGGCGGCGACGACTTTCGCCGCCTGCTCGGCGAAGAGCTGGAACGACCACTGCGACGGCGCCCACCAGCCCGGACGGCGCAGCGCCTTGCGCTCGACGACGTCGCGCGGCGTGAAGCGATTGAGCTTCGCGTCGTTGACGACGTCGGAGTTCTCGTACCAGTAGTTCTCCGCCCACGGGCCGCCGTACTGGACGATGAGCGTCGGCGTCCACGTGGTTCCGGAGTTGGCGAACAGCGTCAGCACGTCCTTGTACAGCGGCGCGATCGGCAGGGTGTGCTCGATGCCCGCGTAGCCGTCCATCGCCTCGGTGAGGTTCTTCTTGAAGTCGAGGCCGCCCTCGAGCGTCGGCACGAGGTGCTGCTCGCGCGCCGCCATCAGGATGAGCTGCCGGGTCCGGCGGTCGCCGGCCATGTACTGCTTAATAGTTTCAGTATTATAGTACTCTGAATACTTCTTCAGGACGTCGCGCGCCTCCTCGATCGTCTTGATGTTCGTGGCCTGGAACACGCCGGGGCCGGTCGAGAGGATGCGCGGGCCGATGAACTCGCCCGCCTCGACCATGTCCGAGTAGGAGAGGACGTCGGTCGTCGACGTCTGTGGGTCGCGCGTCGTCGTCACGCCGTACGCCAGATTGATCAGATACTCGAACGGCTGCGACCGATGGACGCCGAACGCCGGCCACATGTGCGCGTGAACGTCGACGTAGCCGGGGAGAATCGTCTTCCCGCTCACGTCGATGACCTTCGCGCCGGACGGAATGGTCACCTTCCCCTGCGGCCCCACGGCGACGATGCGGTTGTCCTTCACGACGATGTCGCCCTTGGCGATGATCTCGTGGCCATTCATCGTCAGCAGCCGCGCGCCACGCAGCGCGACCGTTCCGCGCGGCTTGTCCTGCGGCACGGTGATCGCGACGTCGTAGCGCGTCGCCTCGTAGATCGGCTTCGTCGCGGCAGCGCGGCCTCCGGCCGCCGCCCCGCGGCCCGCGCCGGCACCGCTCGTCGAATCGCGCGGCGTCGACGCCGCGGCGAGCGAGTCGCGCACCGCGGCCTCGGCCGCGCCGATGTCGTAGGTGAACAGCGAGTGCCCGAGCGCGTAGAAGATCCGGCGGCTGTCGGCGCTCCAGGTCGCGAACTCTCCACCGATCGTCGTGAGCTTCCGCACCGGCACTTCCGACTGCGCGGGATTCGTGGCGTTGATCGTTGCGCCGGTGCCGGTGACCGGCACTTCCTGCACGAGATACGCGCGCGGACCCGCCTGGTCGTTCACCTGCACGAGCACCTTCGCGCCGTCGGGCGACATCATCATCTCGCCGGAGCCGCCGCCCCCGCCCGCACCGCCGCGTCCCCCGCTCGACGCCTGCCGCAAAATCGTCTTCTGGTCGGTCCCGTCCCAGCGCATCGAGACGAGCGCGCTCCCTTCGGCGAAATACACATGGACCGAGTCGTCGCGCACGAAGTGCGGACGACCGAAGTTCGAGATCGGTGAGATCACCGTCTCGGTGCCGCCGTTGCCGGGGAGCCAGACGAGCTCCACGCCGACCGCGGGCTCCGGCGGACGCTCGAGCTCTTCGCGATCCTTGCGCATGTTGCGCGGTCCGCGCCCGACGACGATGCGGCGCCCGTCGTTCGAGTACGCCGGCTTCTCGTAGTACGCGGGCTTGCGGCTCAAACGCTCGGGCCGACCCGAGCCGTCAGCGCGCATGCGGCTGACCGTGCCTCCGTCGACGTCGTTCCAGGTCACGTAGGCGATCCACTGTCCGTCCGGCGACCACGTCGGCTGGAACTCGCCGAGGTTCTCGTTCGGCGCGAGGCGGCGCGGCGTCCCGCTCGGCAAATCCATCGTCCAGACGCGATCGAGCGCCACGAAGGCGAGCCGCTTCCCGTCGGGCGACGGCTTCACGTCGCGAATCTGCCGCACGAGCATCGTGCTGTCGTTGAACGCGAAGGTCGCGTGGGTCGGTCCGGCGATCATCATGTCGCCGTCGGCCGTGACCGGGATCATCGTCTCCTTCCCCGGCGCCACGTCGGCGCGCCAGAAGTGACCGTGATGCGCGATCACGATCGACTTGCTGTCCGGGGTGAAGGCGTACGTCGGGAAGACGTCGCGATTCGGACGCGACTCCTGATCGTCGCGCTGCACCTTCGGAAGCAGCAGGCGCTCATCGCCGGTGTCGATCTCGCGAAGCATCAGCGACGTCTCGGCATTGTTGCGCGTCGCGTACGCCAGCCAGCGGCCGTCCGGGCTCAACTCCGGGCGCATCCCGCTCCCGACCGCATTCGTCTTCGTGAACATCCGCCCCGTCTCGCGATCGAGGACGCCGATCTGCCAGCCGAGCGCGGTCTGGTTGTACCCGCCGCCGGTGCTTTTGCGCATCGCCGTGTAGATGTACCGCCCGTCATGGCTGACCGCGGGCCCGAGGAACACGTTCGGCGCATTCGCCCCGCCGCGTCCGGCTGCGGCGCCGCGCCCGCCCGTGGTGTCGCCGGTCAGCCGCAGGCCGCCCGTGCCGCCGTTCACGTAATACATGTACAGGTCGTTGCCGCGCGAAGCGACGACGTACTTGCCGTCCGGCGTGAAGGTCGGCGACTGATAGCGCTGGTCGGTGTCGCGCGTGATCGCGCGCGCACCGGTGCCGTCGGCATTCATGATCCAGAGGTTGTCCGCCTGCGAGCGATCGCTGACGAAGACAATCGACTTGCCGTCGGGCGAGAAGTGGGGCTGCGCATCGAACGGCTGGCCGCTCGTGAGGCGCGTCGCCCTGCCCCCTTCGATCGGAAGGGTGTAGATGTCGCCGAGCAGCTCGAAGACGATCGTCCGGCCGTCGGGGGAGACGTCGAGCGAGAGCCACGTCCCCTCGTCCGTCGTGAACTTGAGGGCTTTCGTGGGTGTCAGCGGCAGCCCTGCACCGCGGCCGCCGGTGGAATCGTTCCCGCGTCCGCCGCGCTGGGCGAGCGTGGGAGCAGCGACGCCGAGCAGTGCCGCGGCGGCAGGAAGAAGAAGTCGGCGCATCAGTGCCTCGAGCTATGGGAAAGGCCGGGAGCCAGGAGTTGATACTGCCGAGAGCGCCGCGCGGGAGCAAGGAGGAGCGACCTATATTGACGGCATGCCTCGCACGCCCGTCTTGATCGTCGGCGCAGGCCCGACCGGTCTGGTGCTCGCCATGAGCCTCGCCAGACGCGGCATTCCGCTGCGCATCATCTCGCAGGCCGCCGGTCCGGGGGAGCATTCACGCGCGATCATCGTTCAGGCGCGGACCCTCGAGTTCTATCGACAGTTCGGATTCGCCGAGCAGGCGCTGGCCGCCGGCGTCCAGATCACCGGCGGACATCTGCGCTACGGCGGCAGCGAGCACGAAGAAGGGCGCGAGCTGGCGACGATCAACTTCGCCGACATCGGCGCAGGGTTGAGCCCCTACGCGACGGTGCTGTCGCTGCCACAGGACGACCATGAGCGTTTCCTAATAGATCGCCTGGCCGAGCTCGACGTCCTCGTGGAATGGAATACGCGGCTCGAGTCGTTCACCCAGGATGCGACGGGGGTCTCCGCGACGGTCATTCGCGGCGACCGGACGGAGACGATCGACGCGGATTTCATCTGCGGCTGCGACGGCGCGCGGAGCGCGGTACGCCAGACGCTCGGGATCGACTTCCCGGGCGGGACCTATCCGCAACTCTATTACGTCGTCGACTGCAAGACCGAAGGCGGGTTCGAGCGCGACCTCGTCTTCAACCTCGGCAAGGACATGTTCGTGCTCCTGCTGCCGGTGCGGTCGCGCGGCGTGCAGCGATTGATCGGCCTCGTGCCGCGCGACATCCCCGAGCGGCCGGATCTCGGCTTCGAGGACATCCGGGCCTCCGTCGAGCCGCTCATCGGACGCAAGGTCACCGAGGTGAACTGGTTCTCGACCTATCGCGTGCATCACCGCGTGGCCGAGCAGTTCCAGGTGGTGCGCGCGTTCCTGCTCGGCGACGCCGGACACATTCACAGTCCGGCGGGCGCGCAGGGGATGAACACCGGCATCGGCGACGCGATCAACCTGGGGTGGAAGCTCGCGATGGTCGCGCGGGGACGCGCCCCCGTCGCGCTGCTCGACAGCTACGAGCCGGAGCGCATCGCGTTCGCGCGACGCCTCGTCGAGACGACCGACCTGGTGTTCACGGCGGCCGTCGCGGGCGGCGTCTCGGGACGCATCACCCGACGGGCGCTGATGCCGCTCGTCTTCATGCTCGGCACGAGCACGCGCTTCGGCCGGCACGCGATCTTCCGCCTGCTGTCGCAGATCCAGATCGAGTACGAGGAGAGCGACATGAGCGAAGGCCACGTCGGACGTCTCGCCGCGGGCGAGCGCCTGCCGTGGGTGCCGTCGGTCGACAACTTCGGACCGCTCGCGTCGCTCGACTGGCAGGTCCACGTGTACGGCACGTCGAGCGAAGCGCTGCGCGAGCTCTGCGCATCGCTGCACCTGCCGCTGTACGTCTTTCCATGGACCAACGACGCCGACGAGGCCGGGCTCGAGCGCGATGCGATCTATCTCGTGCGCCCAGACGGCTACATCGGCCTCGACGCCACGCGCGACGAGAGCAGCCGGGTCGCCGACTACTGGACGCGCCACGGCTTCTCGATGATTCCAACCACCACACCCATTCAACAGGCATGAACACACGGTCGCTTCTCATCGGCCTGGCGACGCTGCTCGCGTTGCCCGCGATCGCGCCGGCCCAGCAGAAACAACGGTATGCGTCGCTCACCGAGGCGCTCCAGTCGGCGAGCGTGCTGAACGGACGCGGGGCTCCCGAGAACGTCGTCTGGCTCGACGGAGGAAAACGGTTCTCGTTCATCGCCACGGATACGCGTACAGGACGGCAGACGATCCGCGTCTACGATCCCGCGACCGGACGCGATTCCCTGCTCTTTTCCGGCGAAGGACTGGTGGTCCCCGGCACGACGAATCCGTTTCTCTACGAAGGATTCCAGTGGGCGCGCGATTTCCGGAACATCGTCTTCTCGACGAACTTCCAGCAGCTCTACCGCCGCTCGGGCACGGCCGACTTCTACATCTACTCGGTCGCGACGCGCCAGCTCCAGCTCGGCGGACGCGGCGCGCGCACCGCCGAGCTCTCGCCCGACGGGACGATGCTCGGCGAAGAGCGCGGCGGCGACATGTACGTCGTCGACCTCAATCTGAAGCAGGAGCGCCGGCTCACGAGCGATGCGACGGAGCACATCTACAACGGCCACTTCGACTGGGTGTACGAAGAGGAGTTTGGACTGGCGCAGGCGTGGAGCTGGTCACCGGACAGCCGGCACATCGCGTTCTGGCAGGTCGACGAGTCGAAGGAGCCCGTGATCCAGCTCTCCGACTACAGCGGGCTCCATCAGACATGGGATCAGCTGCGCATCCCGCAGCCGGGGGACTCGAATCCGACAGTGAGGATCGGCGTTCTCGACGCGAAGAGCGGCACGAAGGTCTGGCTCGATCCGAAACAGACGGGTGAGTTCTACATCCCGCGGATTTATTGGACGTCGAGTCCGGACACGCTGGCGATGCTGGTGCTCAATCGCAAACAGAACGATCTCAAGCTGCTCTTCTTCAATGTGAACGATGGCGGCTCCCGCCAGGTGATGGAGGAAACGTCGAACACCTGGATCGACGTGTACGACTTCTACGCCGGCGTGCAGGATCTCATGACCTTCCCGGAGAACAAGCGCGAGTTCTTCTGGGTCTCCGATCGCGACGGCTTCCAGCACATCTACCGGTACGACTACTCGGGGAAGCTGATCCAGCAGGTCACCAAGGGAAGCTGGACCGTCGCTCGCATCGAGGGGACCGACCCGGCGAAGCAGATCATCTACTTCACGTCGACGAATCCGTCGCCGCTCGAGCGGCAGCTCTGGCAGATCAGGTTCGACGGGACGGGGCTCAAGCGGATCACGACGACGCCGGGGCGGCACAGCATCAACATGTCGCCGAACACTCAGTACTTCATCGACACCTGGTCCTCGACGACGCAGCCGCGTCAGGTCGAGCTCTGGTCGACGGCGACGGGCAAGCTGCGGACGATGGAATCGAACGCGGCAACGACGAGCTGGCTCGCGTCGCACACCTACAGCCCCGCGGAGCCGTTCACCTTCACGACGTCGGACGGGGTGAAGATCGATGCGTCGATGGTGAAGCCGGTTCCGTTC
The DNA here is from genome assembly GCA_966111935.1 of uncultured Gemmatimonadaceae bacterium. Classification (GTDB taxonomy): domain Bacteria; phylum Gemmatimonadota; class Gemmatimonadetes; order Gemmatimonadales; family Gemmatimonadaceae; genus JAQBQB01. The sequence goes on along the minus strand of CBHWBX010000184.1, from coordinate 1,817 downwards.
GATCCGGCGAAGAAGTATCCGGTGGTGTTCACGATCTACGGCGGCCCGGGGTCGCAGGCCGTCTACAACCAGTTCGACGCGTCGTCATGGAAGCAGTGGCTCGCGCAGAACGGCTACATCGTCGTCGACGTGAACAACCGCGGCACGAACAACTACGGCCGCGATTTCATGAAGGTCGTGTACAAGCAGCTCGGCAAGTACGAAGCGCGTGACTTCGCCGAGACCGCCAAGCACCTGCGGACGCTGCCGTACGTCGACGGCGCGCGGATCGCGATCATGGGCACGAGCTACGGCGGCTACAGCACGATGTACTCGATGGCGATGTATCCGGACATCTTCACCGTGGGGAGCGCGAACTCCGGCGTCGCCGACTGGCGGCTCTACGACACGATCTATACGGAACGCTACATGTCGACTTTGGGCGACAACCCCACCGGTTACGTCCAGAGCTCGGTGATCGAGAATGCGCAGAAAGTAACCGGCAAACTGCTGATGATTCACTCGATGATGGACGACAACGTCCATCCGCAGAACACCATGCAGCTCCTGACGGCGTTCGCCAACGCCGGACACGACGTCGACCAGCGGATCTATCCGCCGGGGCGACACGGAGCGGCGTTCAACGGACAGAGCCTTCTCCTCATCCAGCAGGCGAACTTCGACTTCCTCAATCGGTGGCTGCGCCGGCAGGAGCCGATCAAACCTTGATGAAACCGTAGAAAATTCGTATTCGTATGACATTCGCCGCGGTCACGACGACGCGGCGATTTTCGTTTCTCCCGCCATCACCTCTCGCTCGAGGTTCTCCCATGCGTCGAGTCGTTTCGCTGGTCACCGTTGCCGCGATGAGCGCGGCCGCGGCGTGTAGTCCGAAGGATGCACAGAAGGCTGATTCATCGAAGGCCACGCAGGCCGGCGCCGCCGAGGCAGCAGCATCGCGCGGCACGTTCGATCCCGCGACGCACACCGCGACGATCTACGCGAAGGACATGGCGTTCGAGGCGCCGGATTCGATCACCGCCGGCGTGACGACGTTCCATCTCGTGAACGAGGGCCCGAGCCTCCACCACGTGCAGCTCGTTCGTCTCGACAGCGGCAAGACGGCGGCGGATCTCGGCGAAGCGCTCAAGAAGCCGGGTCCGTTCCCGGCGTGGGCGGCGGTCATCGGCGGTCCGAATGCGCCGGCCCCGGGCGGAACGTTCGACGCCACGCTCGACCTGAAGGAAGGCAACTACGTGGTCCTGTGCATGGTCGACATCCCGGACAACGTGCCGCACTTCGCGAAGGGGATGGTCCGTCCGATGAAGGTCGTCGCGGCGAGCGGCACCCCGGCCGCGCTGCCGACGGCTGACGTCACGATCGGGCTCTCCGACTACGCCTTCGACGTGAAGGGCAACCTCACCGCGGGCAAGCACATCATCAAGCTCGAGAACAAGGGCCCGCAGCCGCACGAGATGGAGATGGTCAAGATCGCCGACGGCAAGACGCTTCAGGACGTTCTCGCCTGGGTGAAGGATCCGAAGGGTCCGCCGCCGGGCGCGCCGATCGGCGGCGTCGCCGCGACGGCCATCGGCACTCCGACGTTCGTCAACGTCGACCTGACGCCGGGCAAGTACGTGATGCTCTGCTTCATCCCCGACGCAAAGGACGGCCAGCGCCACATCGCGCACGGCATGGTGAAGGAATTCACGGTCAACTAGAGACAAAGACGCGAACGTGGAACACCAAATCCGCGAAGTGGCATACAGGCCATTTCGCGGGTTTCGGCCTTTTGTTCGCGTGTTCGTCCGGTAAAGCTTATTCTCTCGTCATGACCT
>CBHWBX010000183.1:0-8085 GCA_966111935.1 uncultured Gemmatimonadaceae bacterium | reverse complement strand
GCTCGTCGGTCCGGCGACGGCGGTGAACTGGGTCGGCAACGGCGGCCCGTCGCACGGCAACTTCGGGGCGACGATCGCGGGAACGGCGATCGGCTATGGCGCCGCGTACACGGTCTTCCCGGTCGTCAACAAGCTTCCGGGGACGAAGCTCAAGGCCGTGGCCTTCCTCGCCGCCGCGATGCTCCCCGCCGTGGGCGCGACGGTCGCTTACAACTCCACCCGCAAGTAGCGTCCCTGCCGCCGAGCGCGCTATGTTCGCGCTCGGAAACCCAGGGCGCCCAGCCCCGTACGGTTACCGGGATGTCCTAACGCTCACCTTGGCGGAGGTAGAGTCATGATCGTCGCAATCATCTGCGGTATCCTCGCCGGCTTCCTCGCGGGCAAGATCATGAACGGTTCCGGTTACGGAATCCTCATGGATCTGCTTCTCGGTTTCTGCGGCGGCTTCGTCGGCAGCTTCGTCTTCGGCATGCTCGGCATCGGCGCAACCGGGATCATCGGCTCGATCCTCATCTCGACGGCCGGTGCCATGATGCTGATCTGGGCCGTGCGCATGTTCAAGTCGAATCGCGGCGCTTATTAGGGCCGGATTTGCTAGGTCCGACGGTCCAACCGTCACGGCGGAGGTCCCGTCGGACCTAGAGAAGCCGGCCTTAAAATCTCTCCACCCCAGAGATGCGTGCGGCCACGATGTCGTTGAAGTCGACCACGACCACGGTCGAAGCTCCTGACTCCAGCGTCATCCGCATCTGCTTGCCGGGAAGATCCGGATCGCCGGACGGAAATCGGAGCGTCGCGAGATCGACGGTCAACGCGATCGGATGCTTGTTGTCGTTCGACACGCGCGCGAGGACGTACGTTCCTGCCTTTCCATCGACTCCGATCGACCGTCGCGACTCGACGCGGACGTTGGTCGTCGAGCAGTCGATGCATTTCACCGGCGTCCAATGCGCCGGATCGGCATGCGTGCGCGGCGGTGTGCACGCCGACAGAGTGAAAGCGGCAGCGGCAATGAGCATTCTCATACGAGCAACCCCAGGTCGAGCGCGAGCCGGATGTAATCCGACCGCTGGTCGAAACCCATTTTTTCGTTGATGCGGCGACGGTAGGTGTCCACCGTCTTGCCGCTGATGAAGAGCTGCGCGCCGATCTGCGAGGTCGAGTAACCCTGCGCCATCAGCCGAAATACCTCGCGCTCGCGGTCGCTCAGCGTCTCGTACGCCGCGCGTGCCGGATCCTGCGCGGCGCGGCGCGTCCACCCCGACGCGAGGATCGGCGCGGCCGCGGGACGCACGTACATCCGCCCCGCCGCGGCGGCACGAATCGCCTCCACCAGCTCGGCGCTCGCCGAATCCTTGACCATGTATCCGGACGCGCCGGCCTCGAGGAGGGGAATCAGATAGTCCTCCTCGTCGTGCATCGTCAGGATCAGCACGTGCGTCTTCGGAAAACGGCGCGTGATCTCGCGCGTCGCCGCATGGCCGTCCATACCCGCCATGGTCAGGTCGAGCACGACGACGTCCACCTCGTGCGTCGCGCAGAAGGCGAGCGCTTCCTCGCCGTCGTTCGCTTCGCCGACGACCTCCATGTCCGTGTGCGACGACAGCAGCGTCCGCAGCCCGAGCCGCACCACCGCGTGATCGTCGACGAGCAGCACGCGAATCATCGTCCCTCCTCCACGTCCGGATACACCGTCGCGCGAATCGTCGTCCCCGCGCCGAGCGTGCTCTGAATCTCGAGCGTGCCGTCCACGAGCCCGAGCCGCTCGCGCATCGAGAACAGTCCCATGCCGAGCATCGACGACTCGGCGGCCGCGGCGTCGAAGCCGCAGCCGTCGTCGCGCACCTCGAGCACCACTGCCTTCGGCGTCGCGCGAATGGCGATGCGGATCTCCGTCGCGCCGGCGTGACGCACCGCGTTGCCGATCGCTTCCTGCGCGACGCGATACAGCACGCTCGACGCCGTCGGCGAGATCGCCGCGTCTCCCTCCGACGTCGCGAAGACGCGGATGTTCGCCTGCTCGCGCGTTCGCCGCGCCAGATGCTCGACCGCGGCCACCAGGCCGAGGTCGTCGAGCACCCGCGGATGCACCGTGTGCGACAGCGTGCGCACCTCGCTCAGCGCCTGCTTCGCGATGTCGTGCATCGTCGACAGTCGGTCGGTGCTGCGCGCCGCGGCCGGATCATTGAGCGACGCCGAGAGCATCATCTCGAGCGCGCTCAGCGACTGCGCCGTCGAATCGTGCAGCTCGCGCGCGATCCGTGCGCGTTCGCGGTCGCCCGCGCTGATCACCTGCGCCGCGAGATGGCGCGCTCGCTCGCGGTCGGCGGTGAGACGGTCGAGCAGGTCGTTCACCGTCCGCCCGATCCGCGCGATGTTCCGGTCAGCGAGCGGCGATGCCGCGAAGCGCGCGCCGAGGTCCCCCTGTGAGACGCGCAGCGACGTCGCCTCAAGCACTCGCAAAGGCAGCAGCGCCCAGTAGACCAGCGCCGCGTTGAGCACCATCGTCACGAGCAGCGACGTGAGGAAGATCTCGAAGTTCGCCCCCTGCGGCGCCTGGCGAACCACGAACAGCGAGACGACGTTGATCGTCACGTCGGCGACGACGAGCTTGGCGAGCAGCGGTGTGGATACCAGGCGCCGCACCCACGACCCGCTGCCGTGCGCCGCCATCAATGGAGCACCGCCCAGCTCGAGCGCCGCCGCGTTCATGCCGTCTTCATGAGCTGTGCGCCCGCGTGCAGATCGCGCAGCAATCCGTCGTGCACTCCGTACACCCATCCGCAGATCTCCAGTGGCCATCCTCGCTCCCGTGCCGACTGCACCACGCTGAGCCGGCTCAGGTTGTACACCTGTTCGGCCACGTTGAGCTCGACGAGCCGGCGGATCTGCTTGCCCTGATCCTCGATCATCGCCAGCTCGTTTGCGTGCAGCCGCGCGACGTTTCGCACGTGCGCGATCCAGTGATCGACGTGCGACGGCGCCGATCCGCCGAGCGCGGCCTTCACGCCGCCGCAATCGTCGTGGCCGCAGACCACGATCCCGGTCACCCGCAGCACCTCGATAGCGTATTGTAGCACCGCCTGCAGGTTGTTGTCGGTCGCCACCACCTGGTTGGCGATGTTGCGGTGCACGAACACCTCGCCGATGTCCGTCTGCGTGAAGACGTCCACCGGCACGCGCGCATCGGAGCAGCCGATGTACAGCGTGTTCGGCCGGTGCTGCGCCGCGCGGCGGCGGAAGAAGTCGGGGTCGTGCGCCAGGCGCTCGCGCGCCCAGTTGCGGTTGCCATCGAGTAATCGCTGAACGGACATGCTCTCCCTCCGAGAGTGACGCTCGGGAGACTACATGCCGCCGCGCGCCCCGTCTGTCGGACCCCGGCGCGACGTGTGTACGAAATCGGCGTACGAGAATCGCGCCGCCGTCCGGCAGACGCGCTCCGAGCGGATTTCTATCCTTGCTTCGAATCTCACACTGACAACACACCTATGAGCCGGACACACGCACATCGCACGATCGCAGACCCGTCGGCGTCGGAGCCCATCACACCGGGCCCGGCGCTCGTGCGCGACGACAACGACGCCGTCGACTTCAGCTTGGCCGCGACCTGGAAGGCCGACCTCGGCGCGGGTCTCGTCGTCTTCCTCGTCGCGCTTCCCCTCTGCCTCGGCGTCGCGCTCGCTTCGGGCGCGCCGCTCCTCGCCGGCGTCATCACCGGCATCGTCGGCGGCCTCGTGGTCTCGCGACTGTCCGGCTCCTCGCTCATGGTGAGCGGCCCCGCGGCGGGACTCACGGCGATCGTGCTCGCCGCGATCACTCAGCTCGGATCCTTTCCGGCCTTTCTCGTCGCCGTCGTTCTCGCGGGATGCATCCAGATCGCGCTCGGCATGCTGCGCGCGGGGATCATCGGCTACTACTTCCCGTCGAGCGTCATTCGCGGCATGCTCGCGGCGATCGGTCTCACGCTCGTGCTGAAGCAGCTCCCGTACGCGCTCGGCGCCGGCGTGCAGCCGTTCGAGTCCGACGCCTTCGCCGAGCCGCACGGCGGAAATACCTTCACCGCGATCGCCGACGCCGCACGCGCGATGCGTCCCCTCGCCGTCATCATCGCGCTGGTCGCGGTCGGACTGCTCATCGCCTGGCCGAAGCTCGCACCGAAGAAGCTCGCGTCGATCATCCCAGCGCCATTGGTCGCGGTGCTCGTCGGCGTAGGCGGAAGCCTGTTCGTCGGACTGATGATGCCGGGCTTCGCACTGCCGCGCGAAGCGCTCGTCTCACTTCCCGTCGCGAGCTCCGTGAGTGAGCTGACGAAGATGTTCGTCTTCCCCGACTGGAACGTCCTCGTGAATCCGCTGGTGTGGAAGATCGCCGGCACCGTCGCGATCGTCGCGTCGCTCGAGACCCTGCTCAGCCTCGAAGCGACCGACAAGCTCGATCCCTTCAAGCGCACCGCGCCGGCGAATCGCGAGCTGCTCGCGCAGGGGGCGGGCAATATCCTCGCCGGACTGCTCGGCGGCCTGCCGATGACGGGCGTGATCGTGCGCAGCGCCGCGAACGTCAACGCCGGCGGCCGCACCTGGCGCTCGAGCTGGACGCACGGCCTGCTGCTCGTGATTGCCGTCGTCGCTCTGCCGACGATCCTCAACCGCATCCCGCTCGCGGTGCTCGCGGCGATCCTTATTTATACCGGGTTCAAGCTTGCCCACCCGAGCGTCTTCCGGGCGATGTGGCGACTCGGCTACAAGCACATCATCCCGTTCACCGTCACGGTTGCCGCAATCCTCGCGACCGATCTCCTCATCGGCATCACCATCGGCCTCGCCGTCGGCGCATTCTTCGTTCTGCTCGACAGCTGGTCGAATGCCTACTCGTATCACATCGAGGAGTCCGAAGACCACCACAAGGTGCGTCTGGTGCTCGCCGAGGAGGTGACGTTCCTGAACAAGGCGCGCATCAATCAGGCCCTGCAAGCTGTTCCCGCAGGCAGCGCGGTCACGGTCGATGCGTCGCGAACCAAGCATCTCGATCACGACGTGCTCGAGCTCCTGCACGAGTTTCGCGAGACGGCGCGAGGCAAGGGCATCGCCTTGCGCCTGCTCTCCGTTCCTGACCGCGTCGGCGTGGCTGCGGCGCACTAGGCATTCGGGAATGCGCACTGGACAGTTGTGCGCGGGGCGAGGGCATCGCTTCGGGACCCGACGTCAGTATTGCCGGAACTGCTGGCAATACTGACTCGGGAGTCCCTGCGCGACGCCCTCGCCCCGCTTCCTTTTTCCCAGGAGCTGCGCTGAAAGGGTGACGTGCCGCGACCAGCATTGCGCTAGGATCCCCGATGTGCACCCTCGCCACGTCGATCCAATCCCTGAGCTCAAGCTCCGCGTCACAGAGCTGATCGTGCGCGCGCTCGCGGGGCGCGACGCGTACCTCGCCGGCGCCACGATCGGTGCCGATGATCGCCGCGTGCACGATCTCGTCGAACGCCCCGCCGCAGCCGCGCGACACAGCCAACCGCTCAAGTCGCGCGACGGAGCCTACTCGGACCGCATTGCGATCAACGGATCGACCGCGGCCGCACGCCGCGCCGGAACCAGCGACGCCAGCACCGACACCAGGATCAAGCACACGGCCACACCACCAAACGTCATCACATCCGCCGGCGCGACCCCGAACAGCATGCTGCTGATCAGTCGCGTCAGACCGAACGCTGCGACGAGGCCGAGTGCGACGCCGGCGCCGGTGAGCTTCAAGCCTTCGCCGAGCACCTGGCTGAGCACCCGCTCCTTCGACGCGCCGAGCGCGATGCGGATGCCGAGCTCGCGCGACCGTTGCGCGACGGTGAACGAGATCACGCCATAGATCCCGATCGCCGCCAGCACCAGTGCGATCCCCGCGAACGCCGCCAGCATCACCATGTAGAAGCGCGGCGTCGCTACCGACTCGGCGATCACTTCCGACATCGTGTTCAACCCCATCACCGGAAGGCGCGGATCGATCTCGCGGACCTGCGTGCGGATCGCCTGTTCGACCGTCGCCGCCGAGGCGCGTGAGCGGACGACGATCGAGTTCAGCGCGCCGGGCAGCACGTTGTAGGGCGCGTAGACCATCGGGAAGAGATCCGCCGAGAGGCCGCGCTGCTTCACGTCGCCGACGATGCCGACGATCTCGCCGTGCAGCGACGACGTGTCGCCGTTGTACGAGACGCCGAGCGTGATCTCCTTGCCGATCGGGCTCTGGCCGGGGAAGTAGCGGCGCGCGAGCTCCTCGTTGACCATCAGCACCTGATGCCCGTCGCGACGGTTCTCGCTCTCCGTGTAGAAGCGGCCCTGCTTGAGCTTCATCCCCATCGCCTCGAAGTACGCCGGTGACGCCGGGTGCACTTCGGTGATCGTCCGATGCTGCGGATCGTTGGGCGGCTGGCCGACGACGTCGAACGCCGTCATCATCAGCATGCGGCCGAGCGGACGGCCGTTGATCACGCCGACCTTCTCCGTCCCCGGCAGCGCCGCGAGACGCGACGTCAGGTTCGTCATCGCCGCGATGCGCGCGTCGTCCTTGCCGTACTTCGCGTTCGGCAACGAGAGGTCGAACGTCACGACGTTCTCGGTGCGGAAGCCCGGATCGACGCGGAGCAGCGAGACGAAGCTCTTGATCAGCAGCCCCGCGCCGACGAGCAACACCACCGCGAGCGACAGCTCGGCGATCACGAGCGCGCTGCGCATCCGGTTCATCCCGCCGCGACTCGACCCGCGCACGCTCTCGCGCAGCATCGCCGCGATGTTCGGACGCGCCGTGTAGAACGCCGGCACCAGGCCGAAGATGATCCCGGTGAGGACCGACACGCCGATCGTCACGGCGAGCACGCGTCCATTCACCGACACCTCGGCGAGCCGCGGCAGCAGCCGCGGACCGAACGCGACGATCGACTTCACCACCCACGTCGCCAACCCCACCCCGATCGCCGCGCCGGTGAGCGCGAGCAGCAGGCTCTCCGTCACGAGCTGCCGCACGATACGACCCGTCGCCGCACCGAGCGCCGTGCGCACCGCCATCTCACTCGATCGCGCCGATGCGCGCACGAGCAGCAGGTTCGCGACGTTCGCGCAGGCGATCAGCAGCACGAAGCCCACCGCGCCGAGGATCGCGAACAGCGTCTTGCGGAGATTGCCGACGAGCTGCTCCTGGAGCGGCGTCACCGTCGCGCCGAACTCGGAGTCGACGTCCGGATACTGCTCGGCGAGCCGCTTCGCGACGCGGCTGATGTCGTCGCGCGCGCGCTGCACGGTCACGCCGTCCTTGATTCGGCCGATCGCGAAGAACTGGTGCGCCCCACGCGCGCCGGCATCGCTCGTCGTCGACACGAGCCGCGGAATCCAGATGTCGACCGGATTCGGATACGTCGCCGTCGACGGTGCGATGCCGATGATCGTGTACGGCCGCTCGTCGAGCGTGATCGACTGCCCGATCGCATTCGCGTTGCCGGCGAAGCGCGACTGCCAGAGCTTCTCCGAGATCACGACGACGCTCGCCGAGCCCTGCGCTCCCTCGTCTGCCGAGAAGAACCGTCCGCGAACCGGGTTGAGCCCGAGCACCGAGAAGAAGTTCGGCCCGACCGTGAGCCGATCCAGCCGCGTCGGCTCGCCGCCGTCTGCCGCGAAGTTCGACGACCCCGGCGCGAACTGGGCCATGCCCGAGAAGACCGTCGTCTGCTCGCGGAAATCGGCGAGATCCGGCGGCGACAGCGGGAACGGCTTGCCGTCACGACCCGTCGACTCGATGCGCACGAGTTGCGCGGGCGCCCGGAAGGGAAGCGGCTTGAGGATCACGCCGTCGACGATGGAATAGACGGCCGTCGTCGCCCCGATCGCCAGGGCGAGGGTCGCGATGGCGACGAAGGTGAAGCCCGGAGTGCGAAGGAGCTTCCGGGCGGCGTAGCGGAGATCGGTGAGGAGGGTTTCCATGCGGGATGAGACACGGGCACCCGTTGAATGGTTGCCGGGTTTTACGGAGGGCTGACAAATGAGGGGCGAGCCGTTGTTCCGTGTGACTGCGCGAACGGCTGGCGGCGCGAAATCCCAAACGGCGCGG
>CBHWBX010000182.1:0-8098 GCA_966111935.1 uncultured Gemmatimonadaceae bacterium | reverse complement strand
CGCTCGGCGTCGGCGCGCGGGTTCGCTCGCTCCGCTCGCTGCTGGTTCGCGCGGCTTCGCCGCGATGCTGGATCGGGCGCTTCGCGCCCTGCGAACTGCCTCGGGACACCTCTGCCCTTAGCAGGCGGCGTCAGCCGCCGATCCAGCAGGCGGCGTCAGCCGCCGATCCAGCAGACGGCGTCAGCCGCCGATCCAGCAGACGGCGTCAGCCGGCGATCCAGCATTGTCCAGCCAAACGACGTACTTTTTATGAGAAGTCTCAGACAGCCAAAACTGAGTATTGCGCAAAACGGCATACGTTTTAGTATACAAAAATCCATACACCTGGACGGACCATGCGCACGTTCAGTAAGACCGCCGCGCTGCTCCTCGCCCTCGTCGCCGGCGCGACGACCGCGGGAGCGCAGGAGAGCGGCAAGGGATTTCTCTTCGGGGCTCCGACCGGCAGCGTCACGTTCCGCGGCGGCTGGGCATTCGCGACCGCGCGCAGCGACCTGTTCGACTTCACCACGCGGAACCTCACGATCAACCGCGGTGACTTCGGCTCCGCCGAGGGTGGCGCCGACCTGGCGTTCCGCGTCGCGACGAAGACGGACGTCGTCGCGTCGATCGGCATCTCCGGGATGGAGAAGCATTCGGAGTTCCGCGACTTCATCGACAACGACGACAAGCCGATCGAGCAGCTCACGCGCTTCCGTCGCGTACCGATCACCCTCACGGTCAAGCAGTACCTCCAGACGCCCGGGCGGTCGATCGGACGCTTCGCCTGGATTCCCTCGCGCGCCGCGGCGTATGTTGGAGTCGGCGGCGGCATCGAGTACTACGGCTTCCGGCAGTCGGGCGACTGGGTCGACTTCAGTACAATGAACGTCTTCCATGACACGTTCGCGTCGGACGGCTGGGGGCCGGAGTTCCATGGGCTCGTCGGCGTCGACTACTCGCTCTCGCCGCGCTTCGCCGTCACCACCGAAGGACGCTACGCCTATTCGAAGGCGGATCTGTCGAACGATTTCACCGGATTCCACCGGCTCGACCTGTCGGGATTCGCGACCACTGTCGGCTTCACGATTCGCTACTGATCACTCGAGGGAACGCGAAATGACGAACCGCCTCATGACACTCGCGGGCACGACGACTCTCGCCGCGGCCCTCTCCTTCTCCACCGCTCTCGCCGCCGGCGCGCAGCAGACCGACGCGCGCTGGCAGGCCTGGATCGGGTGCTGGCAGCCCGCGGCGAATGGTGGCGCGATCGCCGGCGCCGCGACGCTCTGCGTCTCGCCGCTGCGCTCCGGCGCCGCCGTCGAGGTCGCGACGATCGACAGCGGGATGGTGAAATCGCGCGACACGCTCGACGCCAGCGGCACGCTGCGCACGATCGACAAGGACGGCTGCAAGGGCACGGAGCGCGGGGAGTGGTCGCAGGACGACCGTCGCGTCTTCCGCCGCGTCGAGCTCACCTGCAACGGTGGTCTCAAGCGCGTCGCGAACACGATCACGTCGATCACCCCCACGGGCGAGTGGCTCGACGTCCAGAGCGTGAACGTGAACGGCGCCGCCGCGGTGCGCGCGACGCACTACTTCTCGATCGCCGCGGGCAACACGGCGAGCCTGCCGGCGGAATTCAAGAACGTCGGCGCGGACATGGGTCTCGCCGTCGCGTCCGCACGCACGGCCGCGGCCGCGGCGCTCAGCGTCGGAAGCCTGGTCGAAGCGGTGCGGTCCACCGACACGCTCGCCGTGCAGGCGTGGGTCATCGAGCGCGGTGCGGCGTTCACCAATCTCGACGACAAGATGCTCGTGCGTCTCGCCAACGCCGGTGTCCCCGGCGCGGTCACCGACGTGATGATCGGCGCGTCGTATCCCGACCATTTCGCCCTCAAGACCGCCGCACCGGCATCGGGCTACAACGCCTACTCCGAGCTCGACTCCGCGCGCATCGCCAACCGCGCGCGCTGCGACTACGGCATTTCGGCGATGTGGACGGCGCTCTATGACCCGACCTGCGGCAACTCGCTCTACTCGTCGCGCTACCGTTCGCGCTACGGCTACTACGACTACCTCTACGGCTACGGCAACCCGTACTCGCTGCTCGGCTACGGTGGCTATCCGTACTCCGGCAGCTCGCTCTACTACGGCGGCGTGTACGGCGGCTACTACGGCGCTCCGCAGGTGATCGTGAAGGGCAGCGACCAGCCCGCGCACGGCCGCGTCGTCAACGGCCGCGGCTACAGCTGCGGCTCCTGCTCGACCACGGGCAGCGGCGGCTCCTCTTCGACCTACACCGGCGGCGTCGATCGCTCGGGCGGCTATACGAGCGGAGGTTCGTCCGCCTCCACCGCCCCGTCGTCGTCGTCGAGCTCCGGCTCCTCGTCGAGCAGCAGCTCGTCCGGCGATGCCGGCCGCACGGCTCATCCGCGTCCGCCCCAAGTCTGAACCCGGGGCGCGGGAATGTGCGAGGGGCGGCGCTGCCTGGCAGCGCCGCCCCTCGTGATTGAAACAGAGCTCTACGACGACGCCCGCTCGAGCGTCCTTTCCGCCTGCGCTGCACCATGCACCCCCGCCGGTAGCGTCACGACGAACGCCGCCCCTTCCCCCGGCGCGCTGCGAACCGTGAGCTCTCCGCCCATCCCGCGCGCGAGATCGCGGCTGATCGCGAGGCCCAGGCCGACGCCGCCGACGTTGTTCGTCAGCGAGCGGTCGAGTTGCACGAACGGCTCGAAGATCGACGACTGCTTATCCAGCGGGATGCCGGGGCCGGAGTCGCTCACGATCATCGCCACCGCCGCCGAGCCGCTACGTTCGGCGCTCATCGTGATCGACGCGCCGTTCGGGGAATGGCGGATCGCGTTCGAGAGAAGGTTGAGCAGGATCTGCCGCAGCTTCTCGCGATCGGCGACAACGACGAGGTTGCGCTCGACGGGACGATAGTCGAGCGTCTGGTGCTTCTCGTTCGCCTGCGGGAACACCAGCTCCTCGAGACCGAGCAGCATCTCGTCGACGCCGATGCTCGTGCGCTCGTACGCGACTTCGCCGCGCTCGATCCGGCTCAGATCGAGGATGCGCGACACGAGGCCGAGCAGATGCTGCTGGCTCACGCGGATGCGCAGCAGATCGCGCCGCTGATCCTCGGTGATCGGCCCGCGGAGGCCGAGCTCCATCAGCTCGGTGTAGCCGCCGATCGCGTTGAGCGGTGTGCGCAGCTCGTGGCTCATTGCGGCGAGAAAGTCCGACTTCGCCCGGCTCGCCGATTCCGCCGACTCGCGTGCGCGCTGCGTCACCGCACGTCCTTCGCCGACCTGCTCGGCCATGCTGTTGAAGCTCACCGCGAGCCGCGCGACCTCCTCGGTGCCGGCGACCGGTACGCGTGCGGCAAAATCGCCGCGCGCCACCGACTCTGCCGCATCCGAGAGAACGACGAGCGGCCGTGCGACGCGCGATCCCGCCCACCAGGCGGCGATCGCGCCGAGCACCGTGAGCACCGCCGCGAGCAGCGCGAGATCGCGCACCGTCGCGTTCGGACCGGCGACGACCACCGAGCGCGGAGCTTCCATCGCCAGCACGAGCGGCGTGCCGGGCACGCGCTCCTCGGCGAAGATCACGCGGCCGACGCTGTCGCGCTTTCGCATGCCATCCACCGGTATCGACGCCTTCGCGGGCGTACCGCCGAGCGACGTCCACATCCCGTTATCGGCGTTATGATAGTAGCCCGCCGCCGCGTAGCCGCTCAGCTCACGGATCGTCGCTTCCGTCTGCGGATTCGCGGCGATGCGACGCTGCTGCGCGAGATAGCCGATCGGCGTGCCGCGCGAGAGCACGGGCACGACGAGCCAGAAATACGCGCGATCCTTGATGCGATACAGCGCGCCGATCTGCACCGAGTCCACCGGACGAATCGAGTCGAGACCCGGGCGAAAACGGCGGTCGGGCGCCGCGCCCTCACCGCGGACGTCGAGCGACATGCTGTCGACGCCAATATCGTCGCCGACGAAGGCGACGCGCTTCCCCTGCGCCGTCCACAGCTCGATCGGAAGACCGGAGTCCGTCGGAGCAATCAGCTTCTCGAGCACCGCGCGTGCTGCCTTCGCACTCGCCGCTCCCGGCGTGTTCAGCGCCCTCACGACGGCGCTGTCCTTCGTGATCGCCGTGTAGCGCGGGCGCGCCTGACGCAGCCCGGTCACGGTCACGCTCACGAGCTGCTTGACGCTGCGCTCGATGCGGTCCTGCTCGAGATCGACCGCCGAGCGCGTGAGGGTGACCCAGACGACGACCATCGCCGTGCCGAGCACGGCGAGCACGACGCCGAGCGTCACGAGCGACAGCGTCTGCGCCGTCGAAAGTCGCTTCATGGCTGCGAGACGGGACCCGGCATGAGGTCTTCCACCTCGACGGGCATCATGCGCTGGAGCGCCTGCGCGACGAGCCGCCGGTGGCAGTGGGCGGGGTCGGCCTCGAAGCAGAGAATGGCGATCTGCCGGCCGGACTGAATGAGCTCGGCGAGCGCGTGCAGCTCCTCCTGCGACTCGATCGTCTTCAGGCGCTCGAGGAAGATGCGATGCATCTCGGCGTGCTTTCCGGCGCGCGCCGCGGCGCGTCCGTCGGCGGGGGTACCGAGCTTCCGGAGATGGAGGTACTCGATGCCCGCTTCCCTCAGATTCGCGGCAAGCGCGCTCTTGGCGAATCCGGGCCGGCGGGACATCGCGACCGCGCGGACGTCGACGAGAAGGTCGATCTTCGCGCGCTTCAGCGTTTCGAGAAAGAGCGGGACCGTCGTCCCCTCGTAACCGATCGTCGCCAGGCGATGCATGTCGAATAGTAGCACGCGACGCGGGCCGAATGATAACGTTCGTCGATGTCCCTCCGCCCCGCCCTCCTGGTCTTCGCCGCGCTCGCGACGCTCCCGTCGCTCGCCCATCGCCTGCCGTCCCAGACCCCGCCCTCGCGCACGACGATCGCGATCACCCACGTCACGGTGATCGACGTCGAGCGCGGCACGCGGCTGCCCGATCGCACGGTGGTCGTCCGCGACGGACGCATCGAATCCTTGACGGGCTCGGGCGTCATACCGCGCGGCAGCACGGTCGTCGACGGTCGCGGAAAGTTCCTCATGCCGGGACTGTGGGACATGCACGTCCACGTCGACGTCGGGGGGATCGCGACGAATCTCTTCTTTCCCCTCTTCGTCGCGAACGGGATCACCGGCATCCGCGAGATGGGCAGCGACTGCCTTGGCCGTCCGGCGTGCGAACACGGGATGACGATCGACACGGTGCGCACCTGGCGCTCGGCCATCGACGCAGGCACGCTGGTAGGCCCACGCGTCGTCGCCTCGAGCCCGATGCTCGACGGCCCGCATCCGACCTGGCAGGTCGGCTACCCGCTCGGCGACAGCGCGTCGGCGCGCGCCGCGGTCGATACGTTCGCGCGGCGCCGCGTCGACTTCCTGAAAGTGTACTCACTCGTCCCGCGCGCGGCGTTCTTCTCGCTCGCGCGCGAGGCGAAGGCGAAGCGCCTGCCCTTTGCCGGCCACGTGCCGATCGACGTGCCGACGCTCGACGCGGCGAAGGCCGGCATGGCGACGATGGAACATGGCAACGGACTGCAGGAAGGGTGTTCGTCGCGCGAGTCGACGCTGCGCTTCGAGCAGCGGCGGATCGTCGAGGACGCGATCGCGCAGCGCGACCCGGTGCCGCAGGTCGAGCCGATCTACGTCGAGCAGTTCGACCGCGCGGTTGCTTCATTCGACGCGACGCGCTGCCGCGCGCTGATGCAGACCTTCGCGCGCAGCCACACCGCGCAGACGCCGACGCTCGTGCACGCGAAGAGCCTCCTCGCCTTCGCCGACTCGACGCGACTCGACGATCCGCGGATGCGCTACATCCCGTCGTGGGTGCGTGCGTCGTGGGAGCGCTTCGTCGAGCCGCCGCCGATGGAGGTGCGCGACGTCTACACCGCGCGCAGCGGGCGGTTGCTCTGGCTCGCCGCGCGCGTGCGCGACATGAAGCGCGCCGGCGTCACCATCCTCGCCGGCACCGATGCGGGCAACGCGTATATCTACCCGGGCTTCTCGCTCCACGACGAGCTCGCGCTGTTCGTCAACGCGGGGCTCACGCCCGCCGAAGCGCTGCGCACGGCAACGATCGACGCCGCGCGTGTGCTCCACCTCGCCGATTCATCTGGGAGCGTCACAGTCGGGAAGCGCGCCGATCTGCTGCTCCTCGACGCCGATCCGCTCGCCGAGATTGGAAACACGAAGCGGATCGCCGCGGTGATCGCCGACGGGCGTCTCTATGACCGCGCCGCGCTCGACGCGCTGCTCGGCCGCGTCGAAGCGTGGAGGGCGGCTACGCGTCGCGGCGCGCCGTGAGCGTCGCCGCTTTCAGCAGCAGGTAGTCGCGCTCCGGGATGTTCTCCGCCGACTCGGCGGCGGCGCGCAGATGCGCGATCGCGCGATCGAGATCGCCGGCCCGCTCATAGAGATGCCCGCGCACGGCGTCGACCCGATGATGTCCGCTCAGCCGTGCGTCCCCTTCGACCGTCGAAAGGAGATCGAGGCCGGCGCGCGGACCTTCGACCATCGCCAGGGCGATCGCGCGATTGAGCGTCACCATCGGATTCGGCGCGATCTGCTCGAGCACGCGATAGAGCTCGAGGATCTGCGGCCAGTCGGTCGCATCGGCCGTCGGCGCTTCGTCGTGCACCGCGGCGATCGCCGCCTGCACGCCGTACGGTCCGGGCACCGCCAACGCGCTCGGGAGCAGCGCGATCCCTTCGTCGATCATCGTGCGATCCCAGCGCGAACGATCCTGTTCGTCGAGCGGCACGATCGCGCCCTGCTCGTCGGTCCGCGCACCGCGACGGGCGTCGGTGAGGAGCATCAGCGCGAGCAGTCCGGCGACCTCGCTCTCGCGCGGGCTCACCGCATGTAGCGCGCGCGCCAGACGAATCGCTTCGTTCGAGAGATCCGTGCGATGGAGCGTCTCGCCCGCGCTCCGCGTGTACCCCTCGGTGAAGATCAGATACAGCACGTGGAGCACCGAGCCCAGTCGCGCGGCACGCTCGGCGTCGCTGGGCATCGCGAACGGAAGCTTCGACGACTTGATCGTCGACTTCGCGCGGCTGATGCGCTGCGCCATCGTCGCTTCGGGGACGAGGAAGGCCGACGCGATCTCCCCCGTCGTCAGGCCACCGACGGCGCGCAGGGTGAGCGCGATCGCCGACGGCGGCGTGAGCGACGGATGACAGCACATGAAGAGGAGGAGGAGCGTGTCGTCCTCCTCGACGTCCACCGTCGTGTCGGCGGGAGGAACGAATGCCCACTCCGCCCAGACGTCGCCCATCACCGTCTCCTCGCGCTTGCGGCGCGAGGCCTCGCTGCGGATCTGATCGGTGAGCCGGCGCAGCGCGACGTGATACAACCAGCCGCGCGGATTCTGCGGCACGCCTTCGGCCGGCCATTGCGTCGCCGCGGCGATGAGCGCTTCCTGCACCGCGTCTTCCGCGGCGGCGAAGTCGTCGTGCTTGCGCGCGACGGCCGCGAGCACCTGCGGCGTCAAGTCGCGCAGCAGGTGCTCCAGCCGTTGCGGCTTCACTTCAGTCACAACTCCGGCGCTCGCATGACCTGGCGCACCTCGATCGGGATCTGCATCGGCGTCCCGCCGGGGCCCGGCGCCGTCGACGCCTTCGCCGCGATCTCGTGCGCGCGCTGCTCGCTCTCGACGTCCACGATCCAGAAGCCGACGAGAAACTCCTTCGATTCGGCGAACGGACCGTCGGTGACCGGCTGGCCGTTCTTGTCGGCGCGGACGATCCGCGCCTGTCCCGGCGGCGCCAGCCCTTCCGCACCGACGAGCTCGCCCGCCTTCGTCAGCTCGGCGTTGAGGTCGTGCATGAACCCGATGTGGGCCTTGAGCTCCTCCGGCTTCCACTGGGAGATCTGGTATTCACCGTTCCCGCGCGGGGCGTGCATCATCAACATGTATCGCATCGTCTGCCTCTAGGTTTGAGTGGCCTTCACCCCGTAGTCGGAGCTGGCGTTCGGTTTTCGACATAGAGTGGATCGGGGATCGGGGATCGAGGATCGGGATGAACACCTCTCGAT
>CBHWBX010000181.1:0-8122 GCA_966111935.1 uncultured Gemmatimonadaceae bacterium | reverse complement strand
CCAGAGCACGCGCATCGCGATCGCCGCGTCTCCCGCGCCGCGGAAGATCGCGTTGATCAGATAGAGCATGAAGATCACGACGTTGCCGCCGAGCATCACGCGCGCATACGTCGAGCCGACGGCGAGCACGTCGTCGGACGCGCCCATCACACGCAGCATGTCCGGCCCGAAGATCGCGCCGGCCACGCCGAGCACGAGGCCGATCCCGAGCGCGAGCACCATCGCCTGCACCGCGGCGCGCGCGGCGCCCTCGGAATCACGCTCGCCGGTGCGGCGCGCGACCGTTGCGGAGGCGGCAATCGCGACGCCCATCGCGAGCGCGTAGATGAGCACGATCCACGATTCGGTGAGCCCGACCGTCGCGACGGCGCTCGCGCCGAGCTTCGAGACGAAGAACACGTCGCAGACGGCGAACACACTTTCCATCACCATCTCGAGAACCATCGGGATGGCGAGAATCAGAATGGCGCGCGGTACGGCGCCTTCGGTGTAGTCGCGATGCGACCCCCGAAGACCTTCGCGAATGGAATCCCAGAATCCCTCGCGGCCGACCGGCGCGGACATCGATGTAGACAAAAGAACCTCGGATGTTCGAGATCGATGGCGTGGCGGCGAACGCCGAAGGAAGCACCCTGTCTCGCGGCACTCCGACCGGAGGTGCGCAGCGCCGCAGGGAGGAGCAATGATGACTCTCCACCGCGGCACTCCGACCGGAGGTGCGCAGCGCCGCAGGGAGGAGCAATAAACGACCAGAGAAATCAAAAAGGCGGCACCGATCGCGGCGCCGCCTTCAGAGTTCGAGCCCTGTGTGCGCGATCAGTGACTGATGGACGTGGCGACGACGGCCGTAGCCGCAGTGGTCGCAAACGTGGTTGAGTTCATCAGGCACCTCGACAGAGGGGAGTCTTGCGGGGAGGCGCAGTCTATTGGAATGACTGCGCCTGCGCAAGAGTGAGATTTGATGGTTACGGTGTCGTCATCGAACGGACGGGATTGCCGTCCACGTCGAGCAGGACCACGGGCGCGATTCCCGTCGCTTTCAGCGGCGCCTCGATCTTCGAGCGATCGCCGACGATCAGGATCGCGAGGTGATCCGGATCGAGGTACTTCTGCGCGACCCGCACGACGTCGTCCTTCGTCACCGCGTTCACGGCGCGCGCGAACTGCTGGTAGTAATCCTCCGGCAGCCCCTGCGTGTAGATCGACGCGATGCTGCCGTTCACGCCCGACACCGACTCGAATGACGCGGGCAGGCTCTGTACGAGACTCGCCTTCGCCTGTTCGAGCTCGTCGTCCGACGGCGGGCGCGGACCGCGAATGTCGTTCAGCTCCTTCATGAACTCGATCAGCGCGCTGTCCGTCTTCGCCGTCACGACGTCGCCGCCGGCGCGGAACGGGCCAGGGCCGCGGCCGAACGCGTAGTTCGAGAAGACGCCGTAGCTGTAGCCCTTCACTTCGCGGATGTTGTGATTGAGCCGCGACTGGAAGAGCACGCCGAGCATCTCGTTCATCACGCGCAGCGCGTAGTAATCGGGCGTCGCGCGCGACGGGCCGACCTCGCCGATTGCGAACGTCGACTGCGCCGCGCCGGGTTTGTCGACCAGATAGATCGTGCGCGCCTTCGCCGCCGGCGCCGCCGGATAGTCGAATGCCGGCACGCTGCCGCCACGCGTCCATCCTGCGAGCGCCTTCTCTACCTCCGCCTTCACCTCGTCCGGCTTCACGTCGCCGACGACGGTGATCACCGCGCGTCCCGGCTTGAAGTAGGTCTGGTGGAACGCGACCACATCGTTGCGCGTGATCGCGCGTAGCGACTGCTCGGTCGTCACGCGGCCGTACGGATGGTCGCTGCCGTAGAGCAGCTTCGGATACACCATGCTCGCGATGCCCGCCGTGCGATCGCGCAGCTGCGTGAGATTCACGATGAGCCGGTTGCGCAGGCGATCGAGGGCGTCCTGCGGGAACGTCGGGTTGAGCAGGACGTCGCCGAGGATCGCGAGCGTCGGCACGAACTTGTCCTTCGTCGACTGGAACGTGATCTGCCCCGACTCGCCATTGATCGACGTGCCGATGCTCGTGCCGAGCATCTGGAGATCGTTCGAGAGCTGATCGCCGGTGCGATGCGTCGTGCCCTCGCTCATCATCGACGCGACGACGGTGGCGAGCCCGGACTCGTTCGCCGGCTCGAACTGGTTGGCGCCGCCGATGAAGTTGATGCGGAACGACACGAGCGGCAGCGTGTGCCGCTCCGACACGATCAGCTCGGCGCCGTTCGAGAGCGTCGTCTTCGTCCACGACGGCACGTGGAGCTCGGCGGGCTTGGCGGCCGTGGGAATGACGCGGCGGTCGAGCTTTGCCTGCGCGAATGCGGTCGCCGGTGCAGCGACGAGCAGCGCGAGAATCAGTCGGCGGTTCACGGCTTCACCTCCGTCTTCTCCGTGAGCGGGTCGGTCACGATGGTGCTGCGGGCGGCGTGCGACGCGAGATCGGTCTTGCCGAGCGGGACGTTGCTCAGCACGACGCGCGTCTTGCCGAGGTACTTGTTCGCGACGCGCTTCACGTCGGCGGCAGTCACCGCCTGGGTGCGCGGATACTCGACGCGGAAGGTGTAGCTCGGGTCGTTGAAGAAGGTCTGATCCTGCGCGAGCTGGAACGCCTTCCCGAGGTTCGACTGCAGTCCGCTGATGAACGCGGCCTGCTGTCCCGCCTTCACGCGCTTGAGCTCATCTTCCGTCGGACCGTCGCGCTTGATCTTCGCGATGATCGAGTCCGCCGCCGTCTCGAGCTCGGTGAGCGTGTGGCCGGGGCGCGGCGTGAGGATCATCGCGAATTGCCCGAGATCCTCCGCCGGGTTCTGGTAGACGCTGACGTTCGTCGCGATCTGCTTGTCGTAGACGAGCGACTGGGTAATGCGCGCCGTGCGCGAGCCGCCCAGGATGTCGCTGAGCAGATCGAGCGCCGGCTGATCGGCGCTGCGCTCGCCGACCGACGGCCAGGCGATCGTCAGTCGCGGGATCTGCACGCGATCCTCGAGGGTGATCCGCTTCTCGCCGGTGATCGCCGGCGGGCCGATCTTCGGACGCGTGATCGCCTTGCCGCGCGGCAGGTCGGCGAAGTACTTCGCGATGAGCGGCTTCACCGTCTTCGGGTCGAAGTCGCCGGCGATGACGAGCGTCGCGTTGTTCGGCGCGTAGTAGAGGCGGAAGAACTTCTTCACGTCCTCGACCGTCGCCGCCTTGAGATCGGAGATGCTGCCGATCGTCGGCCACGAGTACGGATGACCCTTCGGGTACATCGTGAGGCCGATCACTTCATTGTCGCGGCCGTACGGCTGGTTGTCGTAGCTCTGCCGCCGCTCGTTCTGCACGATGTCGCGCTGCGCCCGGAACTTGGCCTCGTCGAGCGAGTCGAGCAGGAAGCCCATGCGGTCGGACTCGAGCCAGAGCGCGGTCTCGAGGTAGTTCGACGGATCGGTCTCCCAATAGCGCGTCCAGTCGAAGTAGGTCTGGCCGTTGTTGCTTCCGCCGACGCCTTCGGTGAAGCGGTCGTGGAGGCCGTACGGCACATGGCCGGAGCCGGTGAACATCACGTGCTCGAACATGTGCGCGAAGCCCGTGCGGCCGGCGATCTCGTTCTTCGATCCGACGTGATAGATCACCTCGACCGCCACGGTCGGCGTCGAATGATCCTCGGACAGCACGACGGTGAGTCCATTCGACGGCAGCACGTACTTCTCGTACGGGATGCTGATCGAGCTCGCGGCGGCGGGAGCCTGCTGCGCTCCGATCGCGGCCGCGGGGACGAGCGCGAGGAGCGCACAAACCCGAAGTCGATTCATGTATGATTGAGGGTTGAGTCTCCTCTAACTATGGGCCGGCGCGCCCGCGAAACGCCAGCGCCGAGGTCCGGGCGACTCGCGACGCTATACATTCCTTACAATGCGCTTGAAGCGATTGGAGCTCTGGTGGCGGCGCCTCTGGATCCGCGTGCTGGTCCGTCTGATGCGCCGGTCGGATACCGGCGGGCGGCCGGACTGGAGCGCGCGGCCGCATCGCGTCCTTTTTCTCCGCCACGACCGGGCGGGGGACATGATCGTATCCACCGGCGTGATGCGCGCGATCGCCGCGTCGCACCCGACGATCCAGCTCGACGTCCTCGCCTCGCCGGTGAACGCGGCGATCCTGTCGTCCGCTCCGTACGTACACGACGTCATCGTCTTCAACAAGAAGCAGCGTCAGAGCTACATCGAGACGATCCGCCGGCTGCGGGCCGCGCACTACGATGCGGTGGTCGACTGCATGGTGACGGCGCCGTCGCTGACGACGCTGCTCCTGATCCTCGCGAGCGGCGCGCGCTACCGCGTCGGCATCGCCGGGCGCGGCAACGACGCGGCGTTCAACATCACCGTGCCGGCGAACACGATGCCGCACGCGCACATGGTCGATCTCCTCGCCGCGCTCGCGCAGGCGTTCGACGTCGACCTCGCGTCGGTGTCGCGGCGTCCGGCGATCCATCTCACCGACGACGAGGTGGCGCGCGGTGACGCGGTGTGGGGCGCGCCGAACGGCGCGCCGCGCGTGCTCGTCAACACGTCGGCGGGCACGTCGGAGCGCGCGTGGGTCGTCGAGCGCTACGTCAACGTGATGCATCGCATTCACAGCCGCGCGCCGAACGCGGTGCTGCGCGTCATCTCGGCGCCGAACGAGGCCGAACGCGCGACACGGATCGCCGAGCTGGGCGGCGGGGCGTTCGTGAAGACGCCGAGCATTCGCGATGCGTTCGCGCTCGTCGCGACGGCGGACATGCTCGTCACGCCGGACACGAGCATCGGTCACGCGGCGTCGGCATTCGGCACGCCGTGCGTGGTGATGTTCACGCGCGGCAAGGGCGAGCAGTGGGGATTGTATCAGACGCCCGGCACGACGATCGAGCATCCCGACGAGACACTCGATACGTTGAGCGACGACGTCGTGTTAGCCGCGGTCGACGATCTGCTGGACCGCGGTCTCGAGCGCCCCGTGATCGGGGACGCTTCCCTGGGCAAGTCTAGGTGAGCCGCCGCCGCGCCCGCCCACGGCGGTGAGCGCGGCCTTGAGCGTCTTGCCGGCGTCGACGCCCGAATCCTCCGACGCCGCGACGAGCACCGACGGGGGCGTCGCGAGCGCGCCGACGACGACGACCTTCGGCAGCGCGAACGCGGCCTGCGCGAGCGCCTTCACCTCGTCCATCGACGCCGCATCGCGAATCACGATCGCCCGCACGCCGCTCGCGTCCGGAGTCGTCGCATCGTACCGCTCGCGCGCACGATACCCGGCGAGATCCTGGGCGAGCTTCCGTCGCGCCGCATCGCTCTCCTTGAGCCGCTCGCCCTGCGCCGCCACGAGCTCCGCGACGTCGTCAACGGACGCCGAGAGCGCGCCGGCCATCGACGCGAGCGCTTCGTAGTCGCGCCGCGCGCGACGGATCGCGCGATTCCCGCAGATGAACTCGACGCGCGTCGCCTTTCGCACCTTCTCCGTCGCGCGCACGAGGATCGGGCCGATCTCCGCGGTCGTACGCACGTGCGTTCCCCCGCACGCGCTCCGATCGATCGCATCGATCGAGACGATCCGCAGCGTGCCTTCTCGATCGCTCGCCTTGCGCAGCCCGGTGGCGCTCGCCGCCTCCTCGAACGTCACGAGCACCGGACGCGCCTCGGCGACGATCGCGTTCGCACGCGCTTCGGCCGCCATGAGCTGCGCCGCCGTCACCTGCTCGGCGTCGAGATCGAGCGTCGAGTAGTCGGGCCCGAAGTGCACGCTCACCGTCTTGAAGCCGAACAGATCCTCGAACACCGCCGAAAGCAGATGCTGTCCGGTGTGCTGCTGCATGTGATCGAACCGGCGCGGCCAGCTCACCGTGCCTTCGACAGACCCCTGCGCGCTGATCGGCGACGCGAGCACGTGCGCGATGCGATCGTCCTCGTCGATCACGTCGACGACGTCCACGCCGGCGAGCGTGCCGATGTCGTGCGGCTGGCCACCGGACGTCGGATAGAACGCCGTCTCATCGAGGTACACGCGCAGTCCGTCCGCGCTGCGATCGACGATCGTGGCGGTGAACTCGGTGCGATATGCGTCGGTGTAGTAGAGGCGGTGGGTCATCGCGTGCGGAAAGCGTTCAGAGTCCGAAGCCGAAGTCGAGCGTCACGAACCATTTGTGCGGGCCGTTCTCCGGACCCGCGACGCGCTTCAGCAATCCGATGCGCGGGCCGACGAAGACGATCGGCCAAAGGATC
The DNA here is from genome assembly GCA_966111935.1 of uncultured Gemmatimonadaceae bacterium. Lineage (GTDB taxonomy): Bacteria > Gemmatimonadota > Gemmatimonadetes > Gemmatimonadales > Gemmatimonadaceae > JAQBQB01. Next base: position 1,845 of record CBHWBX010000181.1, on the reverse strand, counting down.
GCCTCGCCGCCCACGTACGTCTGATTCGCGTCGAGCTGCCACGGGCTCTTCCAGGTGCGCAGCACGGTCGCCGCGATGCCATAGCCCGAGCCGAAGCTCCCATATCCATGCTCGACGAACGCGAGCGACGCGCGGCCCGCGCCGAGCCCCGGTTCCGCGAACAGCGCGACGTTCCGCGAGTGATCGCGGCCGTTCGCCTGCCAATCTTCACCCAACACCACGCCGAGCGCCGCCGATATCTTCTGCGGGGTGCCGATGTGAACGCCGAGCGCCGGCAGGATGTGCGTGCGCGGTACCGTGTCCTCGGCCGTCCGCTGTGCGCGAGCCGGAAGCGCGGCGACGACCAGCAGGGAAGCGAGCGCGAAAATCGTTCTCATCAACCGCTCTCCGTTCGTGAAGAACCAGCTACCGAACGCCACAGGGCACGACGACGTTTCGCTGTCGGAACCGGACCGGCCGCTCGCTCGCCGGAATGCGCGCGAGATCCACCGGCTGCGTCATCGCCGCGCCGACCGGACATCCGCTCGCCGGCGACGACACGCGAACCTCGACCTCGATGCCGGCCGAATCCTCGACCGCGCGCTCGAGCATCACGTCGTAGCCTTCGCTCGGACGATTGCCGAGCGCGGCGACGACGACCATCTCGCGCCGAAAGTCGATGCGCGGCGCCGACGGGGCGGGGATGAACGGCCGGTTGATTCGCGTCCACATCTGCGTCCACTGCAGGCTGTCGCGCACGACGAAGCGCGTCGAATCCGACACGCCGCTGAATGTCGTGAACGAATACGGCCGATCGCTGAGCCGCGCCAACGGCACGACCTCGCCGGCGCCGGGCTGCCCCGCGGCGAATGCGCTGCGACAGGCCATGGCGAGCACGGCACCGAACAACGCGCTTCTCATGTTGACGGACTTCTTCCGAATGACAGCTTGGGCCAGTGCTCGCGCGGCACGCTGCGCACGCCGACGCCGAGCACGACGAGAGATACAGCTCCGATCACGGAGAGGATGCCGAGCAGATCGCGGGCCGCGACGAGCGCCGCCGTGCGCTTGGCTTCGACCTCGAACTGTGCGTGGATGATCTTCAGCGCCTGCTCGCGGTCCATCGGCTTCTCTCCGCGCTCGACGGCGGCCACGTAGTCGCTGCGCTCCTGAAGCGTCTCGCTCACGCCGGAGAGCACCTGGAGCTCGACGGCGGAGTAGATGATGCCCGCGACGACGAGCACGAGCACGATCGTCGGAGCGATGAGGAGCAGCTTACGGTCGAATCGCACTCATGCAATTAAACACAAATGCACTTCGGGCGCCGCAAATGCGCGGACGGGGATCGTGCTGCACCCGACGCCGCGGCTCACGAGGAGCACGCTCGCACCGGCGCAGCCGACGGTGAACCGTCCGTTGCAATACAGCCGATTCAGATCGCTACCGGGGACGAACAGCGGCGTTCCCCACGGGAGCGACACCTGTCCGCCGTGGGTGTGGCCGCACAGCGCGAGCTCGAACGGCCGGTCGCCGATCGCCTCGAGGCCGTCGGGGGAGTGCATGAGGACGACGCGGGTGCCGCTCGCGCCGTCGAGCGCGCGGTCCGCGCGCGGCGTGCCGCGCGTCGGATCGTCGAGGCCGCACACGGTCACGTCGGCGAACGGCGCGTCGAGCGTCACGCGATCGTTCGTGAGCATGCGAACGCCGGCCGCCTCGAGGGCGGCAACGACGTCTGCCGAGTTCGCGCGCAGATCATGGTTGCCGAGCACGGCGAGCTTGCCGAATGGAGCCCGAATCGCCGCGAGGTGCGGCGCGAGCTGGTCGATGTAAGACGCCCGAACGGAGACGAAGTCGCCGCCGAGCAGC
>CBHWBX010000180.1:0-8154 GCA_966111935.1 uncultured Gemmatimonadaceae bacterium | reverse complement strand
TAGAGCGTGATGTTGTCGAGGACGTTGTCGCGCGTGAGATTGCCCGCGGGCGCGTGGTCGATGAAGGCGCGCGAGATCTTGTAATAGCTGTCGGTATCATGGTCGAGCATCCAGGCCGCAAGCCCGACGGGGGTGTCGAGCAGGGAGTAGCCGATCGTCTGCGGCCGCGTCGACTGCTCGAGGAAGTAGCCGAAGCCGCTCGCCTTGAACGTTGCCAGCGCCTTGTGTGCGGCCTGCTCGTCTTTCGATTGCGCCGGGAGCTTGTCGGCGATGCCCAAGGCGGCGGCGAGCAAGCTGAGATGAATGCCGGCCAGTCCCTTCGCTCCCTGGCGCCCCATCGCATCGGTGACGGTGGCGCCGACGTCGCCGCCCTGCGCCACATACCGCGTGTAGCCAAGCCGCTCCATCAGCTCTGTCCACGCGCGTGCGATGCGATTGGAGTCCCAGCCACGCTCGGTCGGCTCGCTCGAGAAGCCGTAGCCGGGCAACGACGGCAGCACGAGGTGGAACGCATCGCCGGCGGTGCCGCCGTGTGACGTCGGGTCCGTCAACGGGCCAATGCTCTCGAGCAGCTCGATGACCGAGCCGGGCCAGCCGTGCGTCATGATCAGCGGCAACGCGTTCTCGTGATGCGATCGGACATGAATGAAGTGGATTCGCACGCCGTCGATCACCGTCGTGAACTGCGGCAGCGCGTTCAATCGTGCCTCGCACCGATGCCAGTCGTACTCGGTCGACCAGTAGCGCGCGACTTCGCGCAGCGTCGCCAATTGGACGCCTTGCGATCGATCGTCGACGAGCTCCTTCGTCGGCCAGCGGGTGGCAGCGATCCTACGGCGAAGCTCGGCGATTTCCTTCTCGTCGGTGGCGACGCGAAACGGTTGAATTGCGCGGTCTTCGGTGGCTTGTTTGTTTTGCTGCTGGGGACGAGTGGCGCGAGGCATGACGGGTCCTCCGACTGTTGCGTGCAGGCGGCACATCGCATGCCCTTTGACCTTCGATTGAACCGTGAGGCGCGATGAGAGTTCTGGTCGCTGGGGCAAGCGGTGCGATCGGCCACCCATTGGTGCGTCGCCTGAACGCGAATGGGCATGACGTCTTCGCACTGACGAAATCATCCGATTCCGCTGGTGTGCTAAGCGAAGCGGGCGCCGAGCCGGTCGTCGGCAACGCGTTGGATGCCGCCGCGGTGAAGGCCGCTGTCGAACGGATTCGGCCGGACGCCGTCATCAATGAGCTGACGTCGCTGCCGCGGCACTACACGCCCGATGCGATGCGAGAAGCGGCGCCGCGCGACACCAAGGTTCGAGTGGAAGGCAACCAGAACCTGCTCGCGGCACTGCGCGATGCGGGTGTTCGCCGCTACCTGCTGCAAAGCTCCGGATTCTGGTATTCACCGGGCGACGGGCTGGCGGACGAATCGGTCCCGCTCATCTCGAGCGCATCGCCCGGCGTGCAGGCCAGTGCGCGCACTTACATGGATCTGGAAGCGCGCGCGGCGAGCACGCCGGGGATCGAGGTCGTCGCGCTGCGATACGGATTCTTCTACGGGCCGCGCACCTGGTACACCCGCGACGGCGACATGGGCGAGCAGGTGCGGCAGCAGCAGGTTTCAATCATCGGTGAAGGCCAGGGCGTCTACAACTGGGTGCACATCGAGGACGCGGCCGACGCGACCGCTGCGGCGCTCGAGGGCCCGCCGGGCGCGTACAACATCGTCGACGGAAATCCGTCACCACAGCACGTTTGGCTGCCGGCATTCGCGCGTGCGGTGGGCGCGCCACCGCCCCCGCGCATCAGCGAAGAAGACGCGCTGCGAACGCTCGGACCCGACGCGGTCTACTACGCGACGAAGCTCAGAGGGGCGTCGAATGAGAAAGCGCGTCGCGAGCTCGCCTTTCGTCCGCGGCCGCTCGAGTGGCTCTAGGTAAGCGGCGTCACTGCTGCCATCCGCCGCCGAGCGCGGCGTAGAGCTGCACGAGCGCGACGAGCTCGTTGAGGCGCGCCTGCGCGAGCTTCAGCTCCGAATCGAAGTAGCTGGCCTGACTCGTCAACACCTCGAGATAGCTTGCCGCGCCGCCGCGGTACCGGATGTCGGAGAGTCGCGCCGCGTCCTGCGTCGTCGCGACGAGCTGTGTGAGCTGCCGGCGCAGTTGCCGAGTTCTCTGATACGCGGTGAGCGCGTCCGAAACCTCGCGAAAGGCCTGTTGGATCGTTTGCTGGTAGGTATAGACCAGCTCCAGCTTCTGCGCTTCCGTCAGGCGCACCGCGGCCTTCAGCTTGCCGGCGTTGTAGACCTGTTGAACCAGGTCGCCGGTGACGTTCCAGAGCGCGGCCGGTGCCGACAGCAGCGACGAGAGCGCGTTGCTCTCGAATCCGCCGGCCGCGGTCAGCGTGATCTGCGGATACAGCGCGGCCTTCGCCACCCCGATCTGCGCGTTCGCCGCGACGAGCGCGAATTCGGCTTGGCGAATGTCCGGGCGCCGCTCGAGCAGTCGCGACGGAAGGCCGGGCGGAACTTCCTGCGGCTCGGGTTGGTCGACGAGCGGAAGCCCGCGCGCGATCGGCCCGGGATTGCGGCCGAGGAGGACGCTGACGGCATTCTCCTGGAGCGTGATCTGACGCTGCGCATCGGTGACGATCGCCTGAGCCGTGTACACGAGCTGCTCGGCCTCGCGCACGTCGACGAGCGAGACGGTGCCGACCTGCTCCTGAAGCCGGGTGATGCGCAACGACTCCTGACGCGCGGCGACGGTGCGTTGCGCGATGTCGAGCGTGAGATCGAGCTCCCGCAGGGTGAAGTATCCCTGCGCGACGAGACTGACGACGCTGACGAGAACCGCTCGCTCGGCCCAGCGGGAACCGAGGAGGCGCGCCCGCTCTGCCTCGGTGGCGCTGCGGAACTTTCCCCAGAAGTCTGCTTCCCACGAGACGTGTGCCCCGATGTCGTAGACGTTGTCGCTCGACGCGGGGAGCGCGAAGCCGCCGCGCCTGCTCGCCGGCAAGCGCTCGTGTCGCCCGCTGACTTGTCCCGTCACATCCGGGAATTGATCGGCGCGCGTGATCGTGAGCTGCGCCTGCGCCTGAAGCACTCGCGCCGCCGCGATGCGTGCGTCGTAATTCGACGCCAGCGCCTGCCGGATGAGCGCCTGGAGCGTCTCGTCGCGAAAGATCGTGGACCACTTTCGATCTCCCAGCGAACCGGCCTCCGTGGTGTCGGCGTCGAAGCCGCGATATTCCGCGGGAACGGCGATCCCGGGCCGCTCGTAGCGCGGTCCGACGCGGCACGCGGTCGCGAGCACGACGCACGCGGCGACACGAACGCGGCGAGTACGTCTATTCGCCATCGTCGGCCGCCTTTGCTGTCGTAGCGTGTGGCCGGTGCCGCCTGCTCAGCCGCGCGCTGAGCTTCTCGACGACGGAGAACATCGCGGGAATATGGAACACCGCGAGCAGCGTCGCGGTGAGCATGCCGCCGATGACCGTCGTTCCGAGGATGCGCCGGCCGGCGCTTCCCGCACCGGTCGCGATGGCGAGCGGAATCGTGCCGATGATGAACGCGAGCGACGTCATGAGGATCGGCCGCAGTCGAACGCGCGCGCCGCTCAACGCTGCGTCGTCGATCGGCTGCCCGCCTTCGTAGTCGCGCTTCGCGAACTCGACGATCAGAATGGCATTCTTCGCCGAGAGACCGATCAACATGATCAGACCGATCTGGACGTACACGGCGTTCTGCATGCCGCGGAGCGCGAGGGCGAGAAAGGCGCCGAGCACGGCGACCGGCAGCGTGAGCAGCACGCTGAAAGGAAGGGACCAGCTCTCGTACTGCGCCGCGAGGATGAGAAAGACGACGAGCAGCGCGACGCCGAACACGAGGCGCGGCGATACGCCCTGCTCGGCGACCTGCTCCTGGTACGAGAGGCCGAGGTACCCGAAACCCATCTGCGGCGGCATCGTCTGCGCGAAGGTCGCCTCGAGAGCGCGCCTCGCCTGCGCGGAGCTGTATCCGGGAGCGGCGGAGGCGATGATCTGCGAGGACCGGTAGCTGTTGTACCGCATCGTGAACTCCGGGCCCGACGACGGCTCGATGCGCGTCACGGACGCGAGAGGGACGCGTGCGCCGGTAGTGCCGCGGACGTAGAACTGTCCGATATCCTGTTCGCGCGTCCGGTAGTCGCCGTCGGCCTGGACGTACACCTGCCACTGGCGGCCAAAACGGCTGAAGTAGTTCACGAACGCGCCGCCCATGAACGCCTGCATGGCCTGGTAGACATCGGCCAGGTCGACCTGCTGGGAGAGGACGCGCGCACGATCGACGTCGACGAAGACCTGGGGGACGTCGGCAAGGAGCGTGGTGTTCAGTCCCGTAAGCTCCGGACGCTTGCGTGCCGCGGCGAGAAAGCGCGCGGTGTTGTCGGCGAGGAATTTGACATCGCCGCCCGAGCGGTCCTCGAGCACGAACGTCACACCGCCCGACGTGCCGACGCCGGGGATCGCGGGCGGAGGAAATGCGAATGCCTGCCCCTCGGGCAACGCGGCGAGCTCCGCGTTCAGGCGCTGCGCGATCGCGTCGGCGGCGGGGCGTTGTCCCCAGGGCTTCAGCGTGATGAAGAAGAAGACGTTGTAGGTCGCCTGCACCTGGCTCAGGAGATTGAATCCGAGGACGGTGATGTAGCCCTCGACGCCGGGCAGGCGTTTCAGGATCGCTTCGACTTTCCGCGCTGCCGCATCGGAGCGCTGGAGCGACGCCGCGTTCGGCAGTTGCATCGCGGCGTAGGCGTAGCCGAAATCCTCCTGCGGCAGGAACGTCGAAGGGACGCGTCGGGCGATGAGGAGAGCGATCACCGTGACGCCGGCGATGAAGAGCAACGCGAGTCCCCAGCGCCGAATCAACATGTGCGACACGCGGATGTAACCGTCGGTGGTTTTCGCGAAGCCGCGGTTGAACCGGCCGAACACGCGTCCGCCGATGCCTCGGCGCTCGGTGCGCGGGCGCAGGACGCGCGAGGCGAGCGCCGGGCTGAGCGTGAGCGCGTTGAACGCGGAGAGCAGCACCGAGACCGCGATCGTCAGCGCAAACTGTTGAAACAGCCGGCCGCTGATGCCGGGAATGAATGCCGTCGGAACGAAGACCGACGCGAGAATGAGGGCGATCGCGATCACCGGCGTCGATACTTCTTCCATGGCTTTGACCGCCGCGTCGCGGGGCGAGAGCCCCTCATCGACGTGCCGCTGCACGGCTTCGACGACGACGATGGCATCGTCGACGACGAGGCCGATGGCGAGCACCAGCCCGAACAGCGACAGCGTGTTGATCGAGAAGTGGAGCAGTGGGAAGAACATGAACGTGCCGATCAGCGACACCGGGACCGCCGCGAGTGGGATCAGCGTCGCGCGCACGCCCTGGAGGAAGATGAACACGACGATCGCCACGAGCCCGATCGCGATGAACAGCGTGACGACGATGTCGCGAAGCCCCTCGCGCACCGACTGCGTGGTGTCGAGCGTCACGCTTTCGTCGACGTCGGGAGGGAAGTGCTGCTTGAGCTCCGCCATGGCTTGCTGCACGCGATCGGCGGTCTGGACGGCGTTCGATCCTGGAAGCTGGTAGATCGCCATGACCGCGGCGGGACTGCCGTTGTAGCGCGCCGCGATGTTGTAGGCCTGCGTGCCGAGCTCGATGCGAGCGACGTCCTTGAGGCGGAGCACCGTGCCGTCGGGATCGGCGCGAAGGATGATCTCGCCGAACTCCTCGGGCGTCTCGAGACGTCCGGCGGCGCGAACGGTGTAGGTGAACTCCTGCCCCGGGGGCGCCGGCTCGCCGCCGAGCTGCCCCGCGGGATTCACGGTGTTCTGCGCCTGAATGGCGTTGACGATCTGTGGGACGGTGACGCCGAGCTTCGCGAGGCGATCCGGCTTCACCCAACAGCGCAACGCGTACTGCCCGCCAAACACCTGCACGCGGCCGACGCCCGGCACGCGCGACAACGGATCGTTGAGGTTGATGAAGGCGTAGTTCGTCAGGAACTTCGCGTCGAACGTGCCCTTCGGCGAATAGAGGCTGATCAACATCAGCGGCGCCGAATACGACTTCTGCACCGTCACGCCGAATTGCAGGACCTGTGCAGGGAGCGAGGCGTTCGCCTGCGCCTGCCGCTGCTGCGCGAGAATCTGGTCGGTGTTCGGGTCGGTGCCGACGTCGAAGATGACGTGCAGCTGCATGATCCCGTTGTTGGCGTTGACGGAGTACATGTAGCTCATGTTGTCGACGCCGCTCATCTGCTCCTCGAGCGGGGTGGCGACGGCGTCTTCGAGCGTGAGCGCGTCGGCACCGACGTAGGTTGCCTGCACGACGATCTCGGGGGGCACGATGTCCGGGTACTGCGCCACCGGAAGCTGCAGGAGCGAGACGGTCCCGACGATCACGGTCAGCAGCGCGATGACGATCGCAACGATCGGCCGGTCGATGAAGAACCTCGACATGATTCAGCCGGCCTTCGGTCGACGCGACGGCACATATGGACGCGCGGTGACCTTGATCCCCGGCTGAACTTTCTGAACGCCCTCGACGACCACGAGCTGGCCGGGCACGAGCCCACGCTCGATCACCCAGAGCGAGTCGACGCGATCACCGACGCTCACGCGCGCCACGGCGATCGTGCTGTCCGACCGAAGCACCATGACGTGATACTGTCCCTGGAGCTCGCTGACGGCGCGTTGCGGGACGAGCAGCGCGCCGCGCTCGACGCGCGTGACGGCGCCGAGCCGCGCGAACTGTCCGGGTCGCAGCAGAAGCCGCGGGTTGGGAAAGGACGCCGCGAGGCGCATCGTGCCGGTGAGCGAATCGACCTGGCGATTCGCGAACAGCAACGATCCACTGAGCGGGTACGGTGAACCGTCGGCGAGCGTGACGGAAAAATCGAGCGGCGGCGCGCTGCTCCTGGCGCTCGCGAGCACCGCGTCGTGAATGCGATTCGCCGGGTCGAGGTACTCCCGCTCGCTGACGGAGAACCATGCCTTGATCGGATCGACCTGCGACACGGTCGTCAACACGCTGGTCGGCGTGACGAGGTTGCCGATCTGCACTTCGGTGATGCCGACGATGCCGGTGATCAGCGATCGAATCTTCGTGAAGCCGAGGTTGAGCGTCGCGGTCTGCACCTCGGCGCGAGCGGCTTCGACCGCGGCGATTGCCGCGCGGTGCACTTCGACGTCGGTCTCGAGCTGCGCTTTCGGAATCGCGCGCGCTTCAGCGAGTGGACGGTCGCGCTCGACGTCGCGGCCGGCGCGCGCTTCGTCGGCGATGCGCGCCGCGAGCTGGGCGTTCGCTTGCTCGAGCGCCGCGCGAAACGGCCGAGGGTCGAGCTCGAAGAGGACCTCGTCGCGTCGGACGAGCGATCCTTCGCGTGCCTTCTGCGACAACAGGTAGCCCGTCACCTGCGCGCGGATCTGCGCGTTGAGGTATCCGTCGAGGGTGGCCGTCCACTCACTGCGGATCGGTACGTCGCGCTGAAGCACGCGCACGACCTCGACGACCGGTAGAGTGGGCGGGGGCGGCGCCTGTGACCGTTTGCAACTCGCCAGCAGCACGATCAGAAGGCAACCCGAGCGAACCGACCGCCAGCTCACGAGACGCTGTTCTCCCGCGTGATGTGGCAGGAACCTTACACGCGGCGCGGAGCGCGTCGATGGGACGAACGGCGTAACGGTCGCCTACGGCGGCGACACTCACGGAGTCCCCACGGCCCGCGCGCAGACCGGAACGGACGTTGCCCTCCGTTATGACAGAATTCTCAAGGAGTACCCCGTGGCGACGTCAACGATAGGCCAACCGGCAGGCCGCCCGGCCAGGCACGGTAGCATCCCTTCGGCGATGGCCTGGATGTTCGGGCTGGAGATCCTGCTCTTCTGGATTCCATTTGCGGGCTCGGCGGTCGCCGGGTTCGTCGGCGGCAGGAAAGGGGGAGACCTCGGCAACGCGGTCGTCGCGGCCCTGCTGCCGATCTTCGTCTTCGCGATCCTGCTGGGTCTGATGGCGAAGACACTCGTCGGGATTCCGGTGATCGGTTGGTTCGCGGGGCTCGGCGGGTTCATGTTCGCGACGATGCATGCCGTGCCGTTGCTGGTCGGTGCGGCGGTTGGCGGGCTGACGGT
>CBHWBX010000179.1:0-8175 GCA_966111935.1 uncultured Gemmatimonadaceae bacterium | reverse complement strand
CGAGAAGTCGGAGTCGCCGGAGAGGAGGATGAACGTTCCGATCTCGGGCCGCGTGAAGACGAGCTCGAGCGCGTCGATCGCGAGGCGGATGTCGGTCGCGTTCTTCTTCGACGACCCGTAGGCGGGAGCGAAGATGAGATCGATCGACGCTTCGGAGAGCGGAACGATGTACTGGGGATAGCGGCGCCAGTCGGCGTATGCACGCTGGACGGCGACCTTTCCCTTGATGATCTCCGACGAGAGGAGGCTTCGCAGCTCCTTTCCGAGGTCGGAGCGGATTCCCATCGTGACGTTGTCGAAATCGATGAGAAGCGCCGCGTTCGGCGCGTGAATGGGCGCCGAGTACTGGGGGGCGGCGGCCGTCATGGCCTGCGGGCCCCGGTGAATTAGTGCGCCTACCGACCGAGTCGGCGTGCGCGAGTGTCTAGAATTCATGCATTGAGGACTCTAAGGATCAGACAGGGGAATTTAGGACGTACTGCGACGTAAAGCCAACCGGGGATCGGGGATCGGGGAATCGGGAAGCGAAAAGTGGCGGTGCGGACAGCGATCCTTCGGGGCTTCGCCCCCTCAGGTACCCATCGCTTTGAGAATAACCCGTTTGGGGCGCTGGCCGTCCCATTCGCCGTAGAAGATGCGCTGCCAGGGGCCGAGGTCGAGCTTTCCGGCGGTCACGGGAACGATCACTTCGTGGCCGATCGTGAGGGACCGCAGGTGGGCGGCGGCGTTGTCCTCGCCGGTGCCGATGTTGTGGCGGTAGCGCAGCGGATCCCAGGGAGCGATGTCCCGCTCGAGCCAATCGAGAATGTCCTGCCAGAGCCCGGACTCGTGATCGTTCACGAACACCGACGCCGAGATGTGCATCGCCGAGACGAGCACCATCCCCTCGTCGATCGCGGCGGCGGCGCGACATTTTTCGACGGCGTCGGTGATGTCGATGATCTCCTGCCGGCGCTGGGTGGTGAAGGTCAGGTAGTCCGTATGTGTTTTCATGGATCGAATCTGTATGTTTGAGCCGGAACCCGCTTCTCGCGCGCTTACCCACCGGAGAGGAGAACAGTGAAGCGCCTCGGATTCCGCGGCCGCCTCTTCCTCATCCTGCTGGCCTTCGCGGTCATCCCGACGATCCTGATCTCGCTCGCGTGGACGACGACCGGATCGTACGTGCTTCCGTTCGTCGGTGCGACCGCGGCGTGGGACAGCGTCGCCGGGACCGGTGCGCGCGCGATCGCCGTCGCACGCACTGCACCGCTCACGCCACCGCAGCGCCAGGTGATCGACGCGCACGAGGCGAACCTGCACGAGAGCGTGACGATGTCGCGGCGCGCGGACTTCGTGTTTCGGCAGCTCGCGCAGCGGCTCGCGTTCGCGACGCTCGGCGCGGTGCTGCTGATCGGCTTCGTCGGCTCGCGCGTGGCGGGACATCTGAGCCGGAATCTGAGCCGTCCGCTCCAGGAGCTCGTCGGCTGGACCGAGCGGATCGGACGAGGCGAGCCGTTGCCCGATACGCCCCCGCGACGGGGCGCGCCGGAGTTCGAGGTGCTGCGCCGACGGATGCGCGCGATGTCCGAAGAGCTGAAGCTCGGCCGAGCGCGAGCGCTCGAGGCGGAGCGCGCGGCGGCGCTGCGCGAGAGCGCGCGGCAGGTGGCGCACGAGCTCAAGAATCCGCTGACGCCGATCCGATTCGCCGTGGCGCGTCTGCGACGCGACGCTCCGCCGGAGCTCGCGGAGACGGTCGAGGTGCTGGCGATCGAATCGGAGCGGCTCGAGAACATGGCGCGGAGCTTCGCGCAGTTCGGACGCCTGCCCGAGGGGCCGCGCGCGCAGGTCGATCTCGGAGAGCTGGCGCGGTATACCGCGCGCGCGACGATTCCGCCGGAGACCGAGGTGACGGTGGACGTCGCCGACGGCGTGCCGATGATCGACGGCCATCATGATGCACTGGCGCGGGCGCTATCGAACGTGATGTTGAACGCGGTGGACGCCTGCCGGAGCGGCGGGCAAGTCGCGGTGCGGGTGCGTCCGGTCGATCACGCGGGGCGCCCGTGCGTCGAGATCGCGGTCCGCGATTCCGGCTGCGGCATCCCAAAAGAGAAACTCGCGCATATCTGGGATCCGTACGTAACATCGAAGCCCGGGGGCACGGGCCTCGGCCTGGCGATCGCACGCCAGACGGTGCTCGCGCACGAAGGCGCGGTCGCCGCCGAGAGCACGCCGGGCGCAGGCACAGAGATTCGATTCGTACTGCCGGTCTCCGGCGGAGGAAATACCTGATGGCAGTTCCGGGTGAAGCAATCCCGATCGTGTTGTTCATTTGCGGCGCCGTGTCGGCGATCGGCGTTCCGATCGCGCGCGCGTACGCGCGGAGGATCGAGCGCGGACAGACGACGCCGACGTTTCCCGCCGACGTGCACGCCCGTCTGGAGCGGATGGAGCAGGCGCTCGACTCGATCGCGATCGAAGTCGAGCGGATCTCCGAAGGGCAGCGGTTCACGACGAAGCTGCTCGCCGAGCGGAACACGCCCGGATCGTCGGGCGTCCCGATGCGCCGAGACTGACCGGAGCGACGATGACTCTTCAGGGACCGATCATCATTACGCCGGAAGCGACGGAAATCGTGCGGATGTTCTTCACGATGATCGCCGTGATCGCGCTCGGCGTCCCGGTCATTCGCGCGTTCACGAGACGGTTCGAGCGCGGACCGACGCTTCCGTCGGCGCCGTCGCCGGACGTGGTCGCGCGACTCGAGCGCATCGAGCAGGCGGTGGAGGCGGTCGCCGTCGAGGTCGAGCGGATCGCCGAGGCGCAGCGATTCTCGGCGAAGCTCCAGGCGGAGCAGGCGCAGCGCCTGCCGCGCGGCAGCTGACGACGGACGCATGCCGAGCGTATTGATCGTCGACGACGAACCGAACATCCGGCGGATGGTCGGCGCGCTGCTCAGTGCAGAGGGGTATGAGGTTCGAGATGCGGCCGATGGCGCGGCGGGGCTGGCGCGCGCGATCGAGTCGGAGCCGGACGTCATGCTGATCGATCTCATGATGCCGGGAGAGCTCGACGGGCTGGCGACGCTCGCGCGCGTGCGCGAGTCGGTGCCCGACGTTCCGGTGGTGATGATGAGCGGCCGCGCGGGATTGAGCGACGCGGTGAAGGCGACGAAGCTCGGTGCGTTCAACTTTCTCGAGAAGCCGCTGAGCCCGGAAAGCGTGCTGCTGGCGCTGTCGTCGGCGATGGAGCTGCGCGCGGCGCGGCGCGAAGCGAAGGCGCTGCGCGCCGATCTCGGGCTGACGGCGCAGATGATCGGCGACAGCCCGGCGATGCAGCAGGTGCGGGCGATGATCGAGCGGGTGGCGCCGACGGACGCGCGGGTGCTGATCACCGGCGAGTCGGGCACGGGCAAGGAGCTGGTGGCGGCGGGAATTCACGCGCACAGCGAGCGGCGCGAGCGGCCGTTCGTGCGCGTGAACTGCGCGGCGATCCCGCGCGATCTGGTGGAGAGCGAGATGTTCGGCCACGAGCGCGGCGCGTTCACGGGGGCGACGGATCGTCGCATCGGCCGGTTCGAGCTCGCGCATCGCGGGACGCTGTTCCTCGACGAAGTCGGCGATCTCGGCGCGGAAGCGCAGGCGAAGCTGCTGCGCGCGATCGAGGCGAAGGAGATCGAGCGCGTGGGCGGCGGCAAGCCGATCCACGTCGACGTGCGGATCGTGTCGGCGACGAACAAGGATCTGTCGCGCGCGGTGAGCGAGGGGGCGTTCCGCGACGACCTCCTATTTAGACTCAATGTGTTACCAATTCAGCTCCCGCCGCTGCGCGAACGACCGGGAGACATCCCGGCGCTGGTGCGGCACTTTTCGGTGCTGCACCGGATGCGGACGGGACAGCCGCTGCCGTCGTGGACCGACGACGCGGTGGCGGCGCTGACGCGGTATACCTGGCCGGGGAACGTGCGCGAGCTGGCGAACATCGTCGAACGACTGGCGATCCTGCATCCGGGGCGCGCGGTCGCGGGAACGGATGTCGCGGCGGTGCTGCCGGTGGATCGCGGCGGCCGTCCGACGCCGCCCCTTCCCGATCCGTCGACACTCGACCATTCCTTGAGTGACACGCTCGACGAGTACGAACGCGTGCTCATCTCGCGCGCGCTGTCGATGGCTGCAGGGAACGTGGCCGAGGCGGCGCGGCGACTGAAGACCGACCGGCCGAACCTGTATCGCCGCATGCGACGGCTCGGGATCCCGGTCGGGAACGAGTAGGTCGCACTTCTCCAGCATCCGGAGCTTCAATGCGCAGGACGATGCTGACGCTGCTGCTGGCGCTCGCGCCGGCGGTGGCCGTCGCACAACAGACGCCGACGAGCGAAGCGCAGCTGCCGCGCGACGTCCGACGTCTCGTGATCGATCGGTGGAACGGGGCGAACGAGTTTCGCGCCGTCGATCGCGCGGACATCGGTGAGAGCGCGGAGGTGCGCGGGAACGTGTCGGTGCTGCGCGGCCCGCTCATTCTCGCGGGGCACGTCACGGGGTCGGTGCTCGTCATCAACGGCGACCTGCTGCTGCGGCCGTCGTCGCGGATCGACGGCGATCTGATCGTCGTCGGCGGCGACGTCGAGGGTCGATCGTCGGCGCGCGTCGGCGGGACGACGCTGATCTATCGGCAGCCGCTCGCGTATCGCGAGGAGGGCGACCGGATCGTCGGCATCAACGACGATGGAACGACGCAGGACGAGAGCTGGTGGCGGCGGCTGGAGCGGCAGCGCGAAGGAAACTGGAGCGAGGCATTCCGCGTCGTGCAGGCGGGCGCGTACAACCGCGTCGAGGGACTGCCGGTCCAGGTCGGGCCGGCGGTGCAACGTCTCACGCCGTGGGGGAGCGTGCGGTTCGACGCGGCGGGGATCATTCGTACGGGCAGCACGTTCGCGACCGATCAGGCGGACGTGGGGCACTACATCCGCAGCGAAGTGCGCGTCGGACGCGAACGCGGGATCGGCGTCGGTGGAACGGTGTTCGACGAGGTGGATCCGATCGAGTCGTGGCAGCTCAGCGATCTGGAGACGGCGCTCGCGGCGTTCATCGCGCGCCGCGACTATCGCGACTACTACGAGCGCCATGGCGCGATGGGATATCTCACGCTCTACGGCACGCAAAGTCTGAGCTTGTCGGGCGGCTTCGGTCAGCAGCGGTGGTCGTCGCGATCGCTCAAGAATCCGTTCACGCTGTTCAACGCGGATCGCAACTGGCGGCCGAATCCATCGATCGACGAAGGGCTGTTTCACATCGGCGACCTGACGCTGCGCTTCGATACGCGCTCCGATCCGGACAATCCGTGGTCGGGGTGGTACGTGAACGCGGACGTCGAGCATGGGCGCGGGCGCATCACCGAGCCCGGCCTGGCGTCGACCGGTATGTTCCTGCCTAATGAGCTTAACGACTACACGCGCGGACTGTTCGACCTCCGCCGATACAATCGCCTCGGCCCGAGCGCGCAGCTCAACATGCGCCTGCTGCTCGGCGGATGGATCGGCGGCGATCGGCTTCCACTCGAGCGACGCCTGTCGGTCGACGGACCGGGCGCGATGCCGGGCTTCGGCTTCCGCAGCACACACGCGGGCATCGACGTCGGCGACTGCAACGCCGGGCTCGCGGTGCCGGGCACGCCGACGGAATGCGATCGCGTCGCGCTCGCGCAGGCCGAGTATCGCGGCGTGGTCAAGCTGGGCTTCATCGGCCGGCTGTGGGAAGGATTCCCGCGGTACTATCGCGCGGCACGCGGCGACATCAACTGGGTGCTGTTCGCCGACGCGGGCCGCGGATGGATCGTCGGCCAACCGACGGTCGACGGACTGACGTACGGCAGCGGCACCCTTCCCCCCCTCTCGACCTTCCGCACCGACATGGGCGTCGGGATCGACATCGCGGGCATCGGCATCTACGGCGCGAAGGCGCTGTCGTCGCCCTCGGAGCCCGCGAACTTCTTCGTCCGCCTGCGCCACCGCTTCTAGCACGTGCGTCGTCTTCTCGCTTCCCTCCTCCTCGCAGGCGCTCTGCCGTTATCGGCACAGCGTGCGCCGCGCTTCGAGCTCGCGGTGGCTCCGGCCAGCGCGCTGGTCGAGGGGCCGTCGGTGTCGAGCGACGGGCTGCTGAGCGATCCGAAGACGCGCGAGCACGTGCGCAACGGATTCCCGGCGCGGATCCACTACCGTCTCGAGCTGTGGCGGAAGGGAAACATCTTCGACGATCTCGCCGCTCGCAGCGAGTGGGACGTGCTGGTGAGCTACGAGCCGACGACGCAGCGGTATCGGGTGATTCGCCGCTCGATCGACGATCGGATTCGCGAGGATTTCGGGGCGCTCGGCAGCCTGACGTCGGCGGAAATCGAGATCGGGAAGCCGTTCAAGGCGCCGATCCATCCGAACCGGTCGGGTCGGTACTACTACAACCTGATCGTCGACGTGCAGACGCTGACGGAGAGCGATCTCGATGCGCTACAGCAGTGGCTGCGCGGGCCGGACGCGAAGGCGAGCAATCCGCTGACGATGATCGGGAGCGGACTCGGGACGCTGCTGTCGAGAGTTCTGGGAGGGTCGAAGGTCACGTACACGCAGCCGTCGTCGGTGTTCACGGTCGAGTGATGAAAGGCAAACCCGCGAACACAGGGCCGAAGACCGCGAAGCTAGGGATGAACCTTGGCGGCGGGGCGGATTTGAACTGATTCAAGAACGAACACGCGGAATGGGCGGAACGCGCGGAAAAAAAACAAAAAAACGGGCGGAGCACTTTTCAGTGGTGTTCCGCCCGTTCCGCGTATTCAGGTCAAACCGTCAGATCAGTCCATGCACCATGCTCGTCCAGCACTCAGAGGGAGCGCGGATGGTGATGTCCATGCGCGTGTGACTGCGGATGTTGCCGGTGCTCGAGCTGCTCGAGGTGGTGGAGCACTTCGCTGCCGTAGAAGGTCTTGATGTAGCGCGCCTGGGTCGGCGTGAGGCGTCGGACCGCCCAGCTCAGGTGGACGAAGTGCGGCTCGACCGGGTGCGTCAGCGGATGCATCCCGATCTCTTCGGGGAAGCGATTTCCCTTACGCGTGTTGCAGGGGCTGCACGCGGCGACGACATTCGTCCACTCGTTCGTGCCCCCGCGCGAGAGCGGGATGAGGTGATCGCGCGTCAGCGCCTCACGCGGCTTCAGCTCCGTGACGTGACGACCGCAATACTGGCAGCGGTAGTGGTCGCGCGCGAAGAGAAACGTGTTCGTCACCTGCCGGCGAAAGCGCCTCGGCACGTGAATGAACTTCGTGAGGCGAATGACCGCGGGTCGCGGCAGTGACATGCGTTCCGAGCGCACGACGCGGTCCGAATCCGCCTCGATGATCTCAGCCTTTCCATCGATCACGAGGCGAAGGGCCCGCCGCATCGGAACCATCGTCAACGGCTCGTATGACGCGTTCAGTGCGAGGCAACCTAGAACCATAAATGTAAGCTAGGGCGGTGTCACTGAGGCGACAAGATAGTGACGTGATTCTGAGCGGCCTTTGCTACACGGCGCCCTGCATCTCTCCGCCGGCATCCAACCACTGAGCGAGTGCCGTGCCCAACGATCGAATTCGCTCGGTCAATCCGTGTCGCGGAGTTACGAGCGCACCGTCACGAACGAGCACTGTCCCCGCAACACTGACGAATCGCGTGCGCGCGGCAGTGATCGAGAACACCGCGGCGGTGACCGGATCGTGCGTCGGGCCGACCAGGTCGAGCGCGAATGCGGCAAGGTCGGCCTGCTTTCCGACTTCGAGCGTGCCGACCTGATCATCCATTCCCATCGCCGCCGCGCCGCCGATCGTGGCCATCTCGAGCACGTCGGCCGCGGTCGGCGCGGAGAACGATGCGAGCCGCGCGCGCTGCGCGAGCAGGGCGAGGCGCGCCTCCTCGAGCAGATCCATGCGGTTGTTACTGGCCATCGAGTCGGTGCCGAGACCGACGGTCACGCCGGCGGCGAGCAGCTCGTCGAGCGGCGCGATACCATGTCCGAGCTTGGCATTCGACGCGGGACAGTGCGCGACCGGCGCGCCGCTCGCGGCGATGCGGTCGATGTCGTGCGCGTCGACGCGAACGCAGTGGATGAGGAGCGGCTTGGCCTCGAGCACTCCGAGCCGATCGAGCAGATCGATCGGCGTGCGTCCACG
>CBHWBX010000178.1:0-8222 GCA_966111935.1 uncultured Gemmatimonadaceae bacterium | reverse complement strand
AGCTACGACACGAAGACGAAGAAGCTCGCGCAGGTGACGAGCTTCAGCGACTACGACGTGAAGGCGATCGACGCCGCGTTCGACGGCAGTGCGGTGGTGTTCGAACAGGGCGGTTACATCCACCTGCTCGATCCGAAGACGGGAAAGCAGAACGTCGTGAACATCACGGCGGCCGGCGACTTCCCGTGGATGATGGCGCAGTGGAAGGACGTGTCGTCGAACATGACGAGCCTCGCGCTGTCGCCGACCGGCAAGCGCATTGCCGTCGAAGCGCGCGGCGAGATCTTCACGATCCCTGCCGAGAAGGGCGACGTTCGCGATATCACGAACAGCAGCGCGTCGGCCGAGCACGAGCCGACCTGGTCGCCGGACGGAAAGTCGCTCGCGTATTTTAGCGATCGATCGGGCGAGTATGCGCTGTACATCCAGGCGCAGGACGGGCTTGCCGCGCCGCGTGAGATCAGGATTCCGACGAAGGGACACTTCTACACGGCGTCGTGGTCGCCGGACGGCAAGCGCATCCTCTTCCACGACACCGATCTCAAGCTGTGGGTGGTGGACGTCGCGACCGGTCAGGCGAAGGTCGTCGGCAACGACCCGTGGATGGTGCCGACCCGCACGATGGCGCCGGCCTGGTCGCCGGACGGCAAGTGGATCGCGTACACGAAGCATCTCAACTCGCTGTACAAGGCGGTCGAGGTCGTGAACGTCGAGACGGGTGTGTCGAAGCAGGTGACCGACGGACTCGCCGACGCGATGTCCCCGGCGTGGGACGCGAGCGGCAGGTATCTGTGGTTCCTCGCGTCGACCGACTTCGGTCTGCGGTCGCAGTGGCTCGACATGACGAACAACGACCACACCGAGACGTTCGGCGTGTACGTCGCGATGCTGCGCAAGAGCGATCCCTCACCCTTCCTGCCGGAGAGCGATGATGAAGGCGTCGTCGTGCAGGCCGGCGGCCGCGGCGGCCGTGGTGGTGCGGCGGGCGACTCGACGTCGGCGCCGGCCGCCGCGGCGCCGCGCACCGCGCCGACGGTAACGATCGACTTTGACGGCCTGCAGCATCGCATTCTCGCGGTGCCGAATCTCGCGACGCGCCAGTACGCGAACCTGCGTGCCGGCGCGCCGGGGATGATCTACTACCTCGAATCAGGCAGCGGACCGGCGACGCTGCATCGCTACTCGTTGCGCGATCGCCGCGACGTCGCGTTCGTCACCGGTGTCGCCGATTACGACGTCAGCGCCGACGGGCACAAGCTGCTCTACCGCTCACCTGGTGCGGGTGGCCGCGGTGGTCGTGGCGGAGCCGGGCCGAGCGCGCCGTCGCTCTTTCTCGTCGACGCCGACCGCAATCCGCCGACGGCCGGGCAGGGCCGGATCAACGCCGAGCTGCGCGCGTTCATCGATCCGAAGGCCGAGTTCAAGCAGATCTTCGACGAGGCGTGGCGCAATCAGCGCGATTATCTCTACGTGCCGAACGAGCACGGCTCCGACTGGCCGAAGATGAAGGAGATGTACGGTGCGCTGCTGCCGTACGTGAACCATCGCGCTGATCTCAACTATCTCATCGATCAGATGGGTGCCGAGATCGCGATCGGCCACTCGTACGTGCGCGGCGGCGACATTCCGCAGGTCGAGTCGGTCGCACCGGGCGGCCTGCTCGGCGCCGACTTCGCGATCGAGAACGGCCGCTATCGCATCACATGGATCTACGACGACGAGCAGTGGAACCCGGACCTGCGTGCGCCGCTCGCGGCGCCCGGTGTGGACGTGCACGTCGGCGACTACATCATCTCGATCAACGGCCAGGAGCTGCGGGCGCCGGACAACATCCATCGTCTCCTCGACGGGACGGCGAACAAGCAGACGAATCTCGTCGTCAGCGCGACACCGACGGCGACGGGCGCGCGCAGCGTGACAGTGGTGCCCGTGGCGAACGAACAGACGCTGCGCACGCGCGCGTGGGTCGAAGCGAACCGTCGGATCGTCGACTCGCTGTCGCACGGCCAGCTCGCGTACGTGTATCTGCCGAATACCGGCGGTCCGGGGTACCAGAGCTTCAACCGCTACTACTTCGCGCAGCAGGACAAGAAGGGCGCGGTGATCGACGAGCGGTTCAATGGCGGCGGACAGGCGGCCGACTACATCATCGACGTGCTCCAGCGCGACTTCGACGGCTACTTCAACAACGTCGCCGGCGAGCGGATGCCGTTCACCAGTCCCGCGGCCGGCATCTGGGGACCGAAGGTGATGATCATCAATGAAATGGCCGGATCGGGCGGCGACCTCATGCCGTACATGTTCCGCTATCGGAAGATCGGCACCCTCGTCGGGAAGCGGACATGGGGTGGTCTCGTGCACACCGCCGACACGCCGCCGTTCGTCGACGGCGGCTCGGCGATCGCGCCGCGCGGCGGCTTCTTCGCGCGCGACGGCAAGTGGGCGGTCGAGAACGAAGGCGTCGCGCCGGACATCGACGTCGAGAACACCCCGAAGGAAGTGATCGCCGGCCACGATCCGCAGCTCGAGCGCGCGGTGGAAGAGGCGATGAAGGCGCTCCAGGCGCATCCGGTGGATCGCATGACGAAGGAGCCGCCGTCGCCGATGTGGGGCAAGCGGGTGAAGCCGCCGATGTAGGAGCGGGGAGCGAGGATCGGGAGGCGGGTCATCCTTCGTCGCTTCCGCCTCAGGATGACAGCTTTGGAGGACGTTTGCCCTTTCGTACTGCGCCGAGGACTGGCTCGTACTCGAGCTCACGGTCCTCGCGCACGCAGCGGAGGAGGAGTCCGCCGCGGCTCATGTCGCCGCGGCCGACGAATTCGCTCGGGAACATCAGCCGCGTGCCGAACGTCTCGGCGACGACGTCGACGTATTTTCCCGTCGCGATGCTGCCGAGGAGGACGATCTGCGTCCGTGTGCCGACGCGGCTCGCGAGCGCTTCGACGTCGCGCTGGAGTGGAAGGCGATAGCGCACATCGCCGTTGGCGATGTCGACGCACGAGAACGCGATCAGGTCTGCGCGGGTCACCGGCTTTTCCGGTGAGACGAGCCCGCGATCGGTCGTGATCACGAACGACGCCTCGGCGCCGCGGGGCAGTCGTCCAAAGCGGCGGGCATACGCTAGCTTCCCGCGGAAGTACAATCCGCTCAGAAAGCTGAAGACCTCGCCGATGGGCGCGCCTTCGGGTGAACGCAGCCGTTCGGCGAGCGCGAAGCTCGCGTTCGGATTGAGCAGGACCTGGGCGCGTTTTCCGTCACAGCGCGCCGGCGACAGCAGAAAGACCCGATTCATTCCACGCAGAGGACCTGTGGCGCTCACCGCGACCGTCTACAACTTCGACATCCAGCTCTCCGACGTCGATCGGGGCGTGTACGAGACGCTCACCGTCCGCGCCGCGCGCCAGCCGTCGGAGACGGAAGAGTATCTCGCAACGCGCGTGCTCGCCTACTGCCTCGAATACACCGAAGGGATCACGTTCACGAAGGGACTTGCCGAGCCGGACGTTCCGGCGATCGAGGTGCGCGATCTGACCGGGGCGCTGAAGGCATGGATCGAGGTCGGCACGCCGGACGCCGATCGTCTGCACAAGGCGTCGAAGGCGTCGCCGCGCGTCGCGGTGTACACGTTCAAGGATCCGGCGAATCTGGCGCGGCAATTCGAGGGGACGCGCATCCACCGTGCGGAGTCGATCGAGCTTTATGCGTTCGACCCCGCGTTCATCGCCGCATTCGTGGCGAAGCTCGACCGCCGGACGAGCTTCGAGCTGTCGGTGACGGAGCGGCATCTGTACCTGACCGTGGGCGGCGAGACGATCGAGGGCGCCGTGAAACCTGTCGAGGCCGCCGCGCGTCGTTCTATGTAGGCACCACCGTCACGGAGATGCGGACGTGCAACTGTCGATTCTTGCGCTGAACCTGGTGTACGCGGCGCTCGGCGTGGTTCTGATGTATCTCAGCTATCGGCTCATCGATCGCCTGACGCCGGAAGTGGATTTTCCGGCGGAGCTGAAGCGCGGCAACGTCGCCGTCGCGATCTTCATCGCCGCGCTGTTCGTCTCGATCGCGCTGATCGTCGGGCGCGCCATCGGCTGATGCGCGCGCTGCTCGTCGCGCTGGCTCTCCAGGCCGCGACGCTCCCGGCGCAGGCCGCGCCGGGCGCGAGGAAGGCGATGACCGCACTCGAGCGCGTTGCTCAGGCGCGCGCCGATCGAAAGATCAGCGAGCGGTACGATCCGGTCTTTCGCAAATACACCAAGCGCTACTTCGGACCGGCGTTCGACTGGCGCTACTTCAAGGCGCAGGGATTCGCGGAGAGCGGACTCAAGGCGACGGCGAAGAGCTGGGTCGGCGCGCGCGGCGTGATGCAGCTCATGCCCTCGACGTACCAGGAGATCGCGTCGCACCGGCCGGAGTTCGGCACGATCGATCAGCCGGAGTGGAACATCGCCGCCGGGATCATGCACGACCGATATCTCTGGCAGCTCTGGCAGAAGGACGTCGCCGACGACGAGCGGCATCGGTTCATGTTCGCGAGCTACAACGCGGGTGAAGGAACGATCACGCGGGCGTTGAGCGCGGCGAAGACCAAGTACGGCGCGCCGGTCTGGGCCAACGTCGAGCAGATCGCGCCGTCGGTCGGGCGGTGGCGGTACACCGAGACGCTCGGGTACGTCCGCCGGATCGACTCGACCTACGACAAGCTGTCGACGTTCCGCATCACGCCATAGCCGGACGTTGGACAACCGAGGTCATCCCGAGCGCAGCGAGGGATCTACTATCCGTGCCGGGGGAATGGCCCCACAATACTGATAGAAGATCCCTCGCTTCACTCGGGATGACACCCATGAAAAGACTTGCGATCGCGCTGATCGTTCTCGCCGGATGCGCGCGGCCCGCGCCGCAGCGTCCGGCCGTCGTCTCGACGGTTCCGACGCCGACGGAGCAGATGCGCGCGGCGCCCGGGCTGCCGGACCGGCTCTCGGACAAGGAGTTCTGGCAGCTCCAGGAAGACATCTCCGAGCCGGGCGGCTACTTCCGGATCGAGGACAACTACACGTCGAACGAGATGGAGATCGGCCAGCTCTTCTCGATGCTGCGCGATCGACACGTCGGCGGCGACGTGTATCTCGGCGTCGGGCCGGAGCAGAACTTCACCTACATCGCGGCGATCCGGCCGCGCATGGCATTCATCGTCGACATCCGCCGACAGGCGGCGATGCAGCATCTGATGTTCAAGGCGCTGTTCGAGATGGCACCGGATCGCGCGGAGTTCGTCTCGCTGCTGTTCGCGAAGCCGCGCCCTGCGGGCCTCGACAGCGCGACACCGGTCGAAAAGATGTGGGACGCCTATCGCCCCGTGAGCTCGGACTCGGCGCTCTACACCCACACCTACGGACGCATCGTCGACCGGCTCACGAGAGTGCACGGCTTCACGTTCACTCCCGACGAATTCGAGAAGCTGCGAGCGGTCTACAGCGCGTTCTACTATTTCGGTCCGGCGATCGGGACGCGCGGTTACACGAACGGCCGCGGCGGCGACTTCGCGGCGCTCACCGGGTTCTCGTACGACAACGCGGGCAAGCCGCAGAGCTTTCTATCGTCGGAAGAGAACTACCGCTACGTGAAGACGCTGCACGAGCGCAATCTCATCGTGCCGATCTCCGGCGACTTCGGCGGACCCAAGGCGTTGCGGGCGATCGCGGGCTATCTGTCGCAACACGGCGCGACCGTGCGCGCGTTCTACGTCTCGAACGTCGAGCAGTATCTGTTCGGCGACGGCAAGGACAGACAGTTCTACGCCAACGTCTCGACGTTCCCGGTCGATTCGGCCAGCGTGTTCATTCGGCCGTACTCGATGCGTCGAGGGGCCGGCGGGCAGGTCCAGTCGGTGTGCCCGATCAAACCGTTCATCGTCGCGGCGATGGCCGGACGGGTGATGAGCAACGACGCCGCGCTGGCCTGCGTGAACTAGCGGCGATAGAGCATCAACGCCGCGCGCACGTCCGGATCATCCGGCGCAAACGCGGAAATTCGCTCGAGCTCGGCCACGGCCTCGCGGTTTCTTCCCGCGGCGTGGAGCGCGACGGCATAGACGTAACCGAAGCGGACGTTCCTCGGATCGAGCGTCACCGCGCGATGCAGCTCGACCTGCGCGTCGTCCAGACGCTGCATGCGAATGAGCGCCAGGCCGAGCGAGTGATGCAACGTCGGATCGGACGGCGCACGCGCCAGACCGTCGCGGAGCACCTTCTCGGCGTCGGTGTCCCGTGACGAGTCGGCGCGGAAAACGTCGGCGAGATTGACGTAGGCGGGAGCAAAGAACGGGTCGAGCCGGATCGCCTCGCGCAGCTCCGATTCCGCGCGCGAAAGATTCCCGAGCTCGGCGAAGAAGGTCCCGAGATTCGTGCGCGCATCGGCGCGATCGGCGTTGTACTGTTGCACGGCAACGTACTCGGTGACCGCCCGCTCGACCGCCGACTGCTGCTCGGACGACAGGTACGGCGCTCCGGCGCGCAACCGTACGGCGTCGACGCGCACGGTGGTGATGGAATCCGACAGCAACGGTGCGACGAGCGCGGCCCGCTGGTCGAGCGGAAGTCCCATGCTGCCCTGCAGTGCGCCGAGCCGCACGAGCGGATTCGGATCGTTGAGCCCGCGCGAAAGGACGTCGAGCGTTTGCATGTCGCTCCGCGCCGTCAGCCGAGCGAGCGCCGTCGCACGTGCAATCGCCGGCTGTGCGCTGTCGCGGACGACGTCGCTCAGTCGCTGCTGCGCGTCCGGCTTGTGCTGTTCGGCCGCGGAGAACGCGGACGCATAGCGCTGAAATCCTTTCGCGATCGTGTCCCCTCGCCACTCGGCGATGCGCGCAGCGGCCCACGCCGGCCCGCGATCAGAGTGACAGCTCGCGCAGGCGTTCGGTGTGCCGAGCGTCACCGTGAGGTCGGGGCGCGGAACACGGAAGCTGTGGTCGCGACGCGCGTCGACGCGCATGTAGGTCGTCGCGGGCATGTGGCATGCGACGCACGTCGTGCGGCTGCGGCGCTCCTGGTGATGGTCGTGGGCGAAGGAGTCGTACTTGTCCGCCGAGTGACACTGGGCGCAGAGTGCATTGCCCTTCGCGCGCGTCTCGCCGCTGTGCGGGTCGTGGCAGTCGCTGCATGTGACGCCGCGCGCGTTCATCCTGCTCTGGAGAAACGAGCCCCACTCGTAGACCTCGCCCTGCTGCTGTCCGTCGGGGTGATAGAGCGGAGGCGCGAGCAGCGCCGGGCGATAGTAGTCGTAATAAGACTTCCCCGCCACGTATCCGTCGGCGATCTGGCGACGGCGAGAATGACACTGCGCGCAGACCTGGAGCTCGCGGTCGCTGACGCGCGGGCGCGAGCGAGTGGCGTTGCCGGTCGACGCGTTCGTCATCCATGTGACGCCCTGTCGTTCGTCGAGGCGAGCGGTGAGACCCGTCGTGCTGTCGCGATCGCGGCTCGCCGCCCAGATGACGTGCTTCGAACCCGGGCCGTGGCAGGCTTCACACCCGACGCTGATCTCCGACCAGGTCGTGTGAAAGGAGTCGGCTCCGGCGAGATAGTTCTTCCGCACCGCCGTCGAATGGCAGTCGGCGCACATGTAGTTCCAGTTCTGCGCCGGTCGCGTCCAGTGCAGCTCGTCGTTGCTCGAGCGGGATTCCGGGAAGAGCGAAAACCACCGTTGACCGCCACGCGCGGCCGGCCGCGAGTCCCATGCGATGGTGAGCGCCTGGAGACGCCCGCCGGAGAGCGCGATCAGATACTGCTGGAGCGGATAGACGCCGAAGGTGTATGCGATCTCGAAGTCCGCGATCTTCCCGTCGGCGCCGTCGGTGCGCACGAAGAACTTTCGGCCGCGCCTGAAGAATGCGTGCGTGAGACGTCCGATGCGGACCGGCTTTCCGTCGAATCGGCCCAACACCGTGCTGTCGCTCGCCTCAGCCATCGCCGCGCGATGATGCGAGTTGCTCCATGCGTTCGCTTCGGCGGCGTGGCACAGCTGGCAGGAATTGCTGCCGACGAAGGACGCCGGCGTCTCGTCGTCGGGCGGCGCGTCACGCTGTGACACCGGCGGTGCGATGGCGCGTGCGATGGCGACCGCGCAAACGAGAGCGACGACGAAGGTCGCGACGATCCAGGAAGAACGCATGTCGCCGAGAAGACAGCCGGCGACCACGTACGACCATTGGACTTTCGGATACG
>CBHWBX010000177.1:0-8237 GCA_966111935.1 uncultured Gemmatimonadaceae bacterium | reverse complement strand
CGCTCGAGGCGGCGTGCTGCAAGGTGTTCGCGAGCGAGATGCTCTGGCGCGCCGCCGACGAGATGGTTCAGCTCGGCGGTGGCCGCGGCTTCGTGAAGCCGCATCCGTACGAGCGGCTCCTGCGCGACGCACGCATCAACCGGATCTTCGAGGGGACGAACGAGATCCTGCGGCTGTTCATCGCGTTGAACGGCATTCAGGGACCGGCGGAGCAGCTGAAGGAGGTCGGTTCGGCACTGCGGCGTCCGTTAAGGAATCTTGGCCTCATCAGCGGCTTTGCGGCCTCGCGCTTGCGCAGCGCGCTCGGCGCGACGCCGACGCTCGACGCGAAGCTCGACGAGCGGCTCGCGAAGCACCGGGAGTATCTGGAGAAGCACGTCGCCGAGCTGCACACGGCGACGCAGCGGGCGATTCGCGAGTATCGGCGCGAGATCGTCGACCGGCAGCAGGAGCTCGAGCGTCTCGCCGACATGGCGATCGAGCTGTTCGCGACGGCGTGTACGCTCGCGCGGACGCAGCGGCTGATCGAGGAGCACGGTGCGGCGGCGTGCGAGCGCGAGCTCGACCTGTGCGATCTGTTCGTCGTGGACTCGGGCCGGCGGTTCCGCGCGGCCCGCCTTTCGCTCCAATCGCCACAGGACGAGCTCAGGCGACGGGTGGCGCGGCGCGTGCGGGCGGACGGCGGCTACGGTGTGGCGGACGCGATTCTGGAGACGAACGACTGAATGGCCATCATCTACGACATCTCCGTTCCGGTGGTGAACGGCGGACTGATCTACCCCGGGAATCCGGCGATCTCGATCGCGCCGCAGCAGGAGGTGTCGAAGGGCGGCAGCTCGAACGTCTCGTCGCTCACATTCGGGTCGCACACGGGGACGCACGTCGACGCGCCGAAGCACTTCTTCGACGACGGGCTGACGGTCGACGCGCTGCCGCTCGACGTCCTCATGGGGCCGGCGGTGTTGATATGCGTCGAGGACGACGTCACCGCGGTCGGCGAGGAGCAGCTCCGGCGGCACGAGCTGAACAGCCACACGCGGGTCCTCATCAAGACGCGAAACTCGTCATTCATTCGAGAACGCGAATTCAAGAATGATTATACCTACCTCGCGCCGGACGGTGCGGCGTACCTGGTGTCGCTCGGGGTGCGGCTCGTCGGGATCGACTATCTGTCGATCGAGCAGTTCCATTCCGGACACCACCGCACGCACCGGACGCTCCTCGAGGCCGGGGTGGTGATCGTCGAAGGGCTCGACCTGTCCGTGCCGCCGATGGGGCCGTACGATCTGCGCGTGCTCCCGCTGCGGCTGGCCGGACTCGATGGCGCGCCGGCGCGCGCCGTGCTCGTGGGATGACACGCGACGTCGACCTCGTCCTCTTCGACATCGGCGGCGTGCTCGGCTCGAACGGCTGGGACCGCGAGCAGCGCGACGCCGCCGCGGCGCGCTTCGGGCTCGACGTCGAGGATTTCCAGTACCGCCACCAGGAGACCGTCGGCGCCTGGGAGTCGGGGGACATCACGCTCGACGAGTATCTCGACGTCACGATCTTCTGCGAGCCGCGCGATTTCTCCCGCGGCGCGTTCAAGGACTTCATGTTCGCGCAGAGCGTTCCCTGGCCCGAGAGCATCGACGTCGCGCGCGAGCTGTCGCGCTCGGGCGTGCGGATGGCGACGCTCAACAACGAGAGCGAGGAGCTCAACGCCTATCGCCTCCACAACTTCGGGCTGCGGGACGTCTTTCCGACCTTCTTCACCTCGTGCTGGCTCGGCGTGCGCAAGCCGACCCACGCGATCTACGCGCGCGTCCTCGGCATGACGCAGGCGGATCCGTCGCGCACGCTGTTCATCGACGACCGTGTGCAGAATCTCACGCCGGCCAAGGCGCTCGGGATTCGCACCCATCACTTCACGTCGGCGCCGCAGCTTCGCGAGCAGCTGGTCTCGCTCGGATTGCTCGACGCGCCCGCCGTCTGAACCATCACCAACTCCTGACATGCAACTCGCGATGATCGGTCTGGGCCGCATGGGCGGCAACATGGTCCAACGCCTCATGCGCAACGGACATCAGCTCGTGGCGTTCGACCGCACGGCGGATGTCGTGGCGAAGTACGAGCAGCTCGGCGCGACGCCGGCAACGCATCTCGGAGAGATCGCCGGCAAGCTGTCCGGGCGCCGCGTCGTCTGGATCATGGTCCCGGCCGGCGCGCCGGTCGACGAGACGATCGCCAAGCTCCTCCCGACGCTCTCGCCCGGCGACATCATCATCGACGGCGGCAACTCGAACTTTCACGACAGCATTCGCCGGGGCCGCGAGCTCGCGGCGAAGAGCATCGAGTTCATCGACGCCGGCACGAGCGGCGGCATCTGGGGACTCGAGAACGGCTACTGTCTGATGGTCGGCGGGAGCAACGACGCCGTGAAATACTGCGAGCCGATCTTCACGGCGCTCGCGCCGAAGGACGGCTACGCGCACGTCGGACCGACGGGGGCCGGCCACTACGTGAAGATGGTGCACAACGGCATCGAGTACGGGCTGCTGCAGGCCTACGCCGAAGGGTACGAGATTCTCGAAGCGTCGAAGACCTTCCCGGAGCTCGACCTCGCCCAGATCTCGGAGGTGTGGCAGCACGGCAGCGTCGTGCGCTCGTGGCTCAATGAGCTCGCGGCGTCGGCGTTCAAGAAGAACGCGGCGCTGTCGGACATCAAAGGGTGGGTGGCCGATTCCGGCGAAGGTCGCTGGACGGTGCAGGAAGCGATCGACCTCGACGTGCCCGCACCGGTGATCACGCTGTCGCTCCAGATGCGCTTCCGCTCGCGCCAGACCGATTCGTTCGGCGCGAAGGTCATCGCCGCGCTGCGGAACGAGTTCGGCGGCCACGCCGTGCACAAGTCATGAGCGGTCCGATCGTCTCCGCGAAGCCGGCGTCCGCCGTGCACACGACGCCGCGCGACCGCGCCGACCCGTGCACGATGGTGATCTTCGGCGGCCTCGGCGATCTCGCCCGTCGCAAGCTGCTGCCGGCGATCTATCAGCTGATGGCCGAGCATCTCGTCGACCCCGATTTCGCCGTGCTCGGCGTCGGCCGCGACGAGAAGCTCACCGACGATCAGTTCCGCCACGAGATGCGCGAAGCGCTCCTCAAGTCGGACGAGGTGAAGTCGATCGACGATGCGCTCTGGCAGGAGCTCTGCCCGCGCCTGCACTTCGTGTCGGCGGATCTCACGAAGCCGGAAGACTACGCGGCGATCGGCCGGCGGCTCGACGAGATCGAGAAGAATCGCGCGCCGCAGGACCGCAACCGCCTCTTCTACCTCGCCGTGCCGCCGAGCGTCTTCGAGCCGATCCTGCGCCAGCTGTCGGTGAGCGGGCTCGCGCCGCGCTCGCGCACGCCCGATGAACGTCCGTGGACGCGCGTCGTGATCGAGAAGCCGTTCGGCCGCGACCTCGAGAGCGCGCAGCGCCTGAACGACCTCGTGCTCGGATTGTTCGCCGAGCATCAGACGTATCGCATCGACCACTATCTGGGAAAGGAGACCGTCCAGAACGTGCTCGTGCTGCGCTTCGCGAACTCGATCTTCGAGCCGATCTGGAATCGGCAGTGGATCGACCACGTGCAGATCACCGCGGCGGAGACCGTCGGCGTCGAGGAGCGCGGCAAGTACTACGAGGAAGCGGGCGTCGTGCGCGACATGTTCCAGAACCATCTGCTGCAGCTCCTCTCGCTCACGGCGATGGAGCCGCCGGCACAGATGACGGCGAACGCGGTCCGCGACGAGAAAGTGAAGGTCCTGAAGTCGATTCGCTGGCTGAGCGAGGAGACGATCCCGAAGAACACCGTGCGCGCGCAGTACACCGCGGGCTCGATCGGCGGGAAGTCGGTGGCCGGTTATCGCGACGAGCCGAACGTCGATCCGAACTCGAACGTTCCGACCTTCGGCGCCGTGCGGCTGTTCGTCGACAACTGGCGATGGAACGGCGTGCCGTTCTATCTGCGCTCGGGCAAGCGGCTGGCACGTCGGACATCGGAGATCGCCGTGCAGTTCCGGTCGCCGCCGCACCTGATGTTCGGCGACACGAGCGAAAAGATGCGGCCGAACACCCTGATCATGCGCGTGCAGCCGAACGAGGGCGTGTCGCTGAACTTCGAGGTCAAGGTCCCCGGCGCCGCGGTCGCGATGACGTCGAGCGTGGAGATCGCGCCGGTGGACATGGAGTTCAACTACGCCGAAGCGTTCGGCGAGACGTCGGCGCCGGCCTACGAGACACTGCTGCTCGACGTGATGATCGGTGAAGCGACGCTGTTCACGCGCAGCGACGAAGTCGAAGCCGCGTGGCGCGTCGTCGATCCGCTCATCAAGTACTGGGAGAGCCACAAGCCGCGGCGCATGCCGACCTACGCCGCGGGCAGCTGGGGCCCGCGGGAGGCCGACGAGTTGATCGAGGAGAGCGGCGCCGAGTGGCGGGAGGCGTAGCTCCCGCGAGGGCGGGAGCTATCGCTCCCCTTGCCCCTCGAAGTCGATGTATCCCTTCTGCGGATCCGCGGAGAGGAGCTTCACCCGAACCTTGTCGCCGACGTCGAAGCCCTGGTGGTTCGACACCACCATGCCTTCGGCCGGCGGCCGGATCGTGCGCACGAACGTTCCCTTCTTGTTCGCGCCGGTGACGATCGCGTCGAACGTCCGGCCGATCTCGTCGCTGAGCAGCAGCGCCGCGGCCGTCTTGCGGATCGTCCGCTCGACCTTGTTCTCCGCATCTTCGCGCTCGGTGCACCGCTGCGCGATCGTCGCGAGCTCCTCGTTCGAGTACGGCGCCGGCTGACCGACGAGCGCCGCTTTCACGAGACGCTGCGTCACGAGGTCCGCGTAGCGGCGATTCGGCGCCGTGGCGTGGCTGTAGTCGTGCGTCGCGAGGCCGAAGTGGCCGCCCGGGTCCTTCCCCGGCAGATCGAGCGCGTAGATCCCGGGTCCCATCAGCTTCACGATCGACAGCGAGAGATCGGGGAAGCGCTCCGGATCGGCGGTGCGCCGCGCGGCGAGGAACTTCGCGAGCGCGAGCGAATCCGGCTCGGCGGGCAGCGTCGTGCCGTACCGGCCCGCCAGCTCGACGATGCGTCCCCACCGCTCCGGCTCGCGCACGACGCGGCGAATCCCCGAACGTCCTTTGCTCTCGAGAAACGTCGCGATCGCGACGTTGCTCGCGATCATGAAATCCTCGATGAGATCGCGCGCCATGTTCTTGTGCACGACCTTGAGATCGACGATCCGTCCATTCTCGGCGACGGGCGTCGCTTCGATGGTGTCGAACTCCAGCGCGCCGTTGCGAATGCGCTCGGCCTTGAGCCGCTTCGACGCTTCGTTCTGGAGGCGCAGCTGCTCGGCGATCACTGGATTGTTCGCGACCTTCGGCGGCGGTGATCCGCCGGCGAGAAACTCGCCGACCGCGTCGTAGGCGAGCTTCGCCTGATTCCGGATCATCGCGCGATAGACGTCGTGCGATACGACGTTGCCGTTCGCGTCGACGACCGTCTCGATCGCGATCGCCAGCCGATCCACGCCCTCGTTCATCGACGTGAGATCGGTCGACAGCTTCTCGGGGAGCATCGGGAAGACCTCGATGCCCGTGTACACCGACGTGCAGTTCGCGTAGGCGTGCGCATCGAGCGGCGTGTCCTTCGGCAGGAGCGCGTCGACGTCGGCGATGCCGACGACGATGCGGATATTGTCGCCGTCGGCTCTCTCGGCGTATTCGACCTGATCGAGATCGCGCGATTCGTTGTTGTCGACCGACGACCACGGCTTGTCGCGCAGGTCGCGCACGCCCTCGGCCATCGGCGCCGGCGCATGGAGCGCGTCGAGCTGCCGCTGCGCCTCCGGCGTGAGATCCGGCTCGAAGCCCGCCGCGGTGACGACGCGCCGAGCGGCGGCGTGCATGTCGAACAGCCCGTGGTGCTCGCGCTCGTGGTAGGAGCTCTGCTTCCCGTGTCGGCTCATGCCCTGTCCGTTCGAGTTGAAGACGACTTTATTCCTTGCATGGATCCGTGCCACACGAAGCCCTTCGTTCTTCCGGGCGTGATCATCGACGCCGGACGGCAGGCGGAGGACGCCCCGCCGGCCGAGGCGGGGAGTGAATCGTGTGACTATTGCGGCGCCGTGTCGCTCGAGTGGCGCAAGTGCAAGCTGATCTGCACGAATTGTCGCCAGATCAACAAGAGCTGCGCCGACCTCTGATCGCGCGGGGCGCGTTCTCGTTCAATCGAAGTCGAGCGCCAGATCCATCGCCGGCGCGGAGTGCGTGAGCGCGCCGACGGAGATCCAGTCGACTCCCGTCTCGGCGATCGCTCGGACCGTCGTCAGATTGACCCCGCCCGACGCTTCGAGAGTCGCGCGGCCGGCGACCACGCGCACCGCTTCGCGCAGCTCGTCCGTCGACATGTTGTCGAGGAGAATGATGTCGGCGCCCGCGGCGATCGCCGCGCGCACCTGATCGAGACGGTCACACTCCACTTCGACCTTCGTGCCGCGCGGCGCGAGCTCGCGCGACCGTAGGACCGCCTTGGCGACGTCACCGTCGACGGCGGCGAGATGGTTGTCCTTGATCAGCACCGCGCTCGCGAGATCCATGCGATGGTTGGTGCCGCCGCCGGCGCGCACCGCGTACTTCTCGAGGGCGCGCCATCCCGGCGTCGTCTTTCGCGTATCGAGGATCTTCGCGTTCGTGCCGCTCACGAGATCGACGTACCGACAGGTGAGCGACGCGATGCCGGAGAGACG
This sequence comes from uncultured Gemmatimonadaceae bacterium, assembly GCA_966111935.1. Classification (GTDB taxonomy): domain Bacteria; phylum Gemmatimonadota; class Gemmatimonadetes; order Gemmatimonadales; family Gemmatimonadaceae; genus JAQBQB01. The sequence continues at coordinate 1,465 of CBHWBX010000177.1, read as the reverse complement.
CTGGATGTAGTTCAGCGCGACGCGCTCCGCCGAGAGCAGGCCGCGCGCGTGACCGGTGACGAAGAGCACCGGCTCGCCCGCCTTCACACGCGCGCCGTCTTCATGCTCGACGCGAATCGAGACTTTGGGATCGAGGAGCCGAAACGCTTCGAGCGCGAGCGGCACGCCGGCGATGACGCCGTTCTGCCGCGCTCTGAGCGTCGCGCGCGCACGGCGATCGGAGACGACCGTCGCGATGGTCGTGACGTCGTTGAACGCCTCGTCTTCCTGAAGCGCCGAACGCACGAGCTGCTCGATGTCGCGCTGCTCCAGCGGAAAGCGCAGCTGCGTCATTGCGCTCGCCGCGGGCACACCGGACAAGGGTGTGATCGTACGGGGCACCGCACGGCGCTCCGTGTGAGGGATCTCGGGCGTCTCCATGGAAGCGCTCCTCTGTTATTCGCCTGGATCTACACCGTCAGGCGCGGGAGACAAGGGCTGCTTCGCGCCCCCGCCGATCGCCACCATCCGTTCGATCGCCAGCCGCGCGCGGTCGGCGATGTCCTTCGGCACGGTGATTCGGTGCTGCTCCTGAAGAAGCGCGTCGCGCACCTTGGGCAGCGTCGTCACCTTCATGTACGCGCAAGAAGCGCGCTCATTGGCCGCATAGAAGCGCTTGCTTGGATTCTCGCGCCGCAGGCGGTGCAGGATCCCAATCTCCGTCGCGACAATGAACTCGTCGGCATCGGACAGCGCCGGCCGCTTGATCATCCCTTCGGTCGAGAGAATCTGCACGCCCGTCGGATCGACGTCGCCCGCCGACATCGCCTCGAGCACGCTCGTCGAGCAGCCGCACTCGGGATGAATCAGGAATTCGGCTTCCGGATGCAGATTCCGCTGCAGCCGAATATTCTCGGGGTCGATGCCCGCGTGGACGTGGCACTCGCCCATCCACACTTCGATGTTCGTCCGGCCGGTCATGCGACGTACATGCGCGCCGAGGAACATGTCCGGCAAGAAAAGAATTTCTTTGTCTTCGGGGATCGACGACACGACTTCGACGGCGTTACCCGACGTACAGCAGTAATCGCTCTCCGCCTTCACTTCGGCGGTCGTGTTGACGTATGCGACGACGACCGCGCCGGGATGCTCGCTCTTCCACCTGCGCAGCGCCTGCGCGTCGATCGTCGACGCGAGCGAGCAGCCTGCCGCGAGATCGGGCAGGAGGACCGTCTTCTCGGGCGAGAGGATCGCCGCGGTCTCGGCCATGAAGTGCACGCCGCAGAACACGATCGTCTGCGCGCTCGTCTTCGCCGCTTCGCGCGACAGCCCGAGCGAATCCCCCACGAAATCGGCGACGTCCTGCACTTCCGGCCGCTCGTAGTTGTGGGCGAGGATCACCGCGTTCCGCTCGCGCGCGAGCTCCATGATATCGGGCTGCAGCGCGGCGATAAGGCGTTCGTTAGGCAGTGTGAACCTGTCCAGA
>CBHWBX010000176.1:0-8281 GCA_966111935.1 uncultured Gemmatimonadaceae bacterium | reverse complement strand
CACGATCGGCGTCGACGCCGTGTACGTCGCGATGCTCCTCTCCGGCCACCTCTATCTGACCGCCGTGAACTACGCGATCTACTTCGTGCTCGCCGTGGTCGGGTACGCGCAATGGCGGCGCCTCGCCGCGGTGCCGGCGACGTGATGCGCGTCGTCCTCACCGGATCGGAGTCGACGGGCAAGACGACGCTCGCCGGACAGCTCGCGGCGTTCTACTCGACGGAATTCGTTCCGGAGTTCGTGCGCACCTTCACCGCGCAGAAGGGCGCACCGCCCAGCTTCGCCGACCACGGTCCGATCACGCGCGGACAGATCGCGCTCGAGGACGAGTATCGCGCGCGTGGCCATGCGCTGCTCGTCCAGGATACCGATCTGCTCAGCACGGTCGTGTACTGCACTCATTACTTCGGCCATTGCCCCGAATGGATCGAAGAAGCGGCGCGGGAACGTCGTCCCGATCTCTACCTGCTGTGCGAGATCGACCTGCCGTGGGTTGCCGACGGCGTGCGCGATCGTGGCGAGACCCGCGAAGAGATGCAGCAGCTCTTTCGCGACGCCGTCAGCGCGAGCGGCGTTCCGTTCGCGACGATCACGGGCATTGGTGAGGAACGATTGCAGCGCGCCGTCGACGTGATCGACGAGCTACGACTCGACGGCGACCCGTCCGGGGCCGCGCGCGAATAACGCGCGAATCCGCAGGTAGAGGAAGATCGCCACGCCGGCGAGCGAGATCACGAAGCCCCACCACAGCCCCGCAGGACCGAGCGACGTCCGGAATCCGAGCCACGCGCTCACCGGAACGCCGATGAGCCAGTAGGCGGCGAGCATCGTGATCAACGGTGCCGTCGTGTCGCCGGCGCCGCGCAGCACGCCAGCGCCGACGGCCTGTCCACCGTCGAAGACCTGAAAGAAGCCGGCGATTGGAATCAGCACCGCCGCGAGGCCGATCACCGAGGCGTCGCTCGTGAACGCGGCAGCCAGCACGCGTGGCAGGGTGAGAAACACCACCGCGGTCAGCGTCATGAATCCGACGCCGCACAGATACGCCGCGCGAATCGCCGCGCGCGCACGCGGCTGATCGCCCGCGCCGATCGCATGGCCGACGCGCACCGCCGCGGCCGAGCCGACGCCGAGCGGCACCATGAAGGTGAACGCCGCGAGCGTGATCGCGATCTGGTGCGCCGCGACCGCCGTCGTGCCGATGAGTCCCATCAGGAGACCGATCGCGCCGAACGCGCCCGCCTCGAGCGCCTGCTGCGCGCCGATCGGCAGGCCAATCGCGAGCATCCGCCGAATCGGGCCCCAGGTCAGCACGCCTTGGCGCACCGGCAGCACGTGCGCGCGCAGCTCCGGCCACGCCATCGCGAGGAGCAGCAGGAGCATCATCCACCGTCCGATCGCCGTCGCGATCGCGCTCCCCGCGACGCCGAGCGGCGCGCTGCCGAGATGGCCGTAGACGAACACCCAGTTGAAGAACGCGTTGGCGAGGTTCGCGATCACGACCGTCCACACGATCGGCGCGACGCGGTGCAGCGCCTGGAGACTCTGCCGCAGCACGACGAACGCGAAGTACGGTGCGACGCCGACGATCGAGATCCGCACGTACCGGCTCGTGTCGGGAATGATCTCGGCCGGTTGATGCAGCAGATGCAGCACCGACGTCGCCGGTGCAAGCAGCGCCGCCGTGAGCAGCGTCAGCCCGGCGGCGATGATCAAGCCGCGCTGAAGCGAGCGCGCGACCGTCTCGTCATCGCCCGCGCCGACCGCCTGCGCGATGATCGGGTCGAGCGCCATCAGGGACCCCGTGCCGAAGATCGAGGTATTAAAGAAATACAGATTGCCGATCGCCACTGCGGCGAGCGCGCGCGCGGAGAGGCGGCCGACCATCAACGTGTCGACGACGCCCATCGCCATGAAACCCAGCTGCACGAGCACCACCGGCACGGCGAGCGCGATCGTTGCGCGCAGCTCGGCGTGAGCCGCACTACCTTTCGAGAACATGCGCATTGGAGTCCTTGTCACTGTAGCGACGCTGGCCGTTGCGCGCGACTCTCGCGCCCAGTCGGCATCGCTGATGGCGCAGGTCATCCCGGTCGTCACCCGCGCCGATCCCACCGCCGGCCGCCGGACGCTCACCGAGGGATACCTCACCCAACCGATCCTCATGGGACGCGCCGCATGGGGCGACTGGCGTGGCGTCGCAACGTTCGACTTCGAGGGATGGACGCTGCAGCGCGGTGAGCTGAACACAGGCGGCTACGGCGAAGGCTACGTCGATCGCCGGCATCCGCACGCGTACGTCCACGAGCTGCTCGCCGGCAACGAGATCCAGCGCGATCGATGGGCGGCGTCGGTCTTCGCCGGCCGCGGGTTCGCGCCCTTCGGCAGCGACGACCCGATGACCCGACCCTTCCTCAAATTTCCCGTCAACCACCACCTCGGCCAGATTCTCGAGCGCGTCGTCGCGATCGGCGCGGCGCGCTACGGCCCCGTGATCGGCGAGTTCGGCACCTTCAATGGCGACGAGCCGGTGTCCCCCGGCGATCCGCCGAACTTCGGCCGCTTCGGCGACTCGTGGTCGACGCGACTCACGCTGCTTCCGGCGCCGAGCTTCGAGGTGAGCGGCAGCTACGCCGACGTCACGTCGCCCGAGGTGCGCGTCGGGCATGGGCTCGACCAGCGAAAGTCGAGCGCCGTCGCGCGCTACAGCAAATCCTCGATCGACTCGTGGCACTATGCGCTCGCCGAGTACGCGCGCACCGACGAGCGCGACCCGACGACGCTCGTCACGCGCCTCACGAGCTATCTCGCCGAAGGCGCGGTCTGCCGGTCGGGCTTCACCGTCGCCGGACGCGTGGAGATGACCGACCGTCCGGAGGAGGAGCAGCTCCTCGACCCCTTCCGCACGCCGCGCCCGGCGACGGATCTTCACAACCTCGGCGTGTCGCGCTGGACGACACTCACCGGGTCGCTCGCCGTGCCCGCGGTGTCGGCGTCGGTCGTGCGCGCGCGGCCGTTCGTCGAGGTCGCGCACATGTCCGTCGCGCCCGGTTCGCCTCCGGGGCTGTTCTCAGCGAACGAACGCTATGGCTCGCGGGTAATGTGGATGGTCTCCGCCGGCTTTCGCGTCGCGACGGGGATGATGCACGACCGCATGGGGCGCTACGGCGCCGCACTCCCACCCACGGCAATGCCGGGAATGGCCGGCATGTCCGGCATGCCGATGAACCACTCCATGGCCGTTACCCCGAGACCCGATCGATGCGCTCGATGACTTTCCGCTTTGGCTCCGCCCTGGTTGCTGCCGCGTCGCTCGCGGCCTGCGGCTCGGACAGCACGTCTCCGTCGACCACGCCCGATACAGGCTCGCCGCTCCAGATCCTCGGCGTCGGCTCGGAAACGTCGCGGTACACCGGTGAGCTCGCGGCGCGTGGCAACCTCGCGTACGTGACGACGTGGGGCGGTAGCACGCGCAACGGAAACTTCGGGAACAAGATCAACATCTGGGACGTCTCGGCGGCGAAGCCGGTGTTCGTCGATTCGCTGATCGCCAATTCCAAGACGGTCGGGACGGAGGTGCAGACGATCGGCGACATCGCCGTCTCCGACGACGGCCAGTATCTCGTCGCCGCTACCGAGTATGGTGGCGGGTCGATTCTGATCTATCGCCTAACCGATCCGCGCCATCCGACATTCGTGAAGCGGTATTCGACGATCAACACGAATCCGGGCGTGCACACCGCCGAGATCGGCCGCGTGAATGGAAAGCTCTATGGCTTTCTCTCGATCGACCCCGCCGGCGCCGCGACGCCGGCCCGTCTCGTCATCGTCGACCTGAGTGATCCGGCGAATCCGACAGAGGTCTACACGAAGGTCATCGGCACCCCGTACGTGCACGACACCTTCATCCGCGACGGCATTCTGTTCCTCGCCCTCTGGAACGACGGCGTCGAGATCTGGGACGTCGGCGGCGGTGGAAAGGGCGGGACGCCGGCGGCTCCCGTCGTCCTTGGCGGGGTGAAGACCTTCGGCGGCCAGGCGCACAACGTCTGGTGGTATCACGACGCGCAGGGAGGCAAGCGCTACGCGTTCGTTGGCCAGGAAGGCCCGGGCTCGATCGGCTCGACGTCGATCGGCGACATCCACGTGCTCGATGTCAGTGATCTCACGAAGCCCGTCGAGGTGGCGACGTATCACGTCCCGGGCGCCGGCACCCACAACTTCTCCGTCGACGAGCAGAAGGGCGTGCTCTACGCCGCGTACTACAACGCCGGCGTCCAGGCGATCGACGTCACCGGAACGCTTTCCGGAAGCATCAGCAATCGCCGCATCGCGGCGGGGCCCGTCTCCGGCAACGGCAGCATCTACACCTGGGGCGTCCAGTACCTGAACGGCCGCGTCTACGCCTCGGACATGATCGGCGGCCTGTACGTTCTCAACGCGGCGAAATAAGGGCGAATCCTCGGGAGCCCCAGCCCCGTAAGGCAAAGCGGGACACCATTCGTCCCGCAGATGTTCGGCTTTGGTAAAAAGCGGTGGGACAACGCCTTACGGGCCGCCGAACGGGCGTTTTTTCGTTGACAACCTTGTGGACAAATCTTAGTCTGCAATCAGGTGCAGCACCTCTCCCGAGGAGTGTAGCTCATGATCGGATCGATCGAACGGCTCCGTAGACAGCTTTCGGCGCGCCTCGCCGCGCCGATGCTGCTCGTCGTCATCGGGGTGCCTACGCGTCCGGATCCGATCAACAAGCGTATCGGCGGCACCGCGGGTGTCATTGCGATCCCCGGTGTGAGCGCTCCCGCGCCCTCCGCACCCACCCGCGGAGACGCCGTTCCCGTCGAAGCGCGTCGCGACAGCCGCGCCGAGCGGGGCCGGGTCCTCTACGCGCCGGGCCACGCCCCGCGCGACACGGCCCAGGCCCGTCCCGCGCACAAGCCCTGTCCCGAAACGACGCGCGTCATCTCACTTCGTGGCGGCAGCACCGCGCCGACCTCCTGACGCTATTTAGAAAACTCTAATGGCTCGTTTTCGCACCGCGACGGTCGCGACGCTCCTCGTCGTACCCATCGTTGCCGGCGGCTTCCTGCTCCAGGAGCCGCCTGCCCGTACCCGCGGCGGCAGCGCCACGCTCTTCGACCAGGTCGCCTCGCTCGTCCGCAACGCCTACGTCGACACGATCCCCCTCGCGACGACCTACGAGAAGGCGGCGAAGGGCCTCGTGCGCGAGCTCAATGATCCCTACAGCGAGCTGCTCCCCCCGAAGGAGTCGGAAGACTTCAATCGCGTGACCGGCGGCCGCTACGGCGGCACGGGCATGCTCCTCGGCCAGCCGTCGCCGGGGCTCGTGCAGGTCGATCGCGTCTTTCCGAACACGCCCGCCGAGGAAGCCGGCGTGCGCGAAGGCGACTTCGTCGTCTCGGTCGACAGCGTCGCCGTGCGCGACGTCAACTTCGACAAAGTCTCGACGCTGCTGCGCGGCGACCCGGGCTCGAAGGTCAAGGTCGTCTATGCGCGCCCCGGCGTCACCGAGCCGATCACGCTCACGTTCACGCGCCGCGTCGTTCGCATCCCAGCGGTGAACTACTCGATGCTCGTCGGCGACCACATCGGGTATGTGCCGCTCCAGACGTTCAATGAAAATGCGGCGGACGAGACAGCCGCCGCGGTCGAGCGGCTCGTGCAGCAGGGCGCGAAGGGCATCGTCCTCGACATGCGCGACAACGGCGGCGGCATCGTCGAGCAGGCGCTCGAGACGGCGAGCCTGTTCCTCAAGCCCGGGCAGGAGATCGTGAGCGTCCGCTCGCGCAATCAGCCCACCGAGACCGCGCGCGCCTCCGGCAAGCATCTCGACAAGCAGATCCCGCTCGTCGTGCTCGTCGACGGCGGCTCGGCCTCGGCGACGGAGATCGTCGCCGGTGCGCTCCAGGATCACGACCGCGCGCTGATCGTCGGCACGACGTCGTTCGGCAAGGGACTCGTGCAGTCGGTCTACACGCTCAGCGGCGGCTACAACCTCAAGCTCACGACGGGGAAGTGGTTCACGCCGAGCGGCCGCTCGATTCACCGCGATCGCAAGCTCATGGCGAACGGCGACTTCGTCGAAGTGCATCCCGATTCCGCGAAGACGAAGACGCCGCTGCCGACGTTCAAGTCGGACGCGGGCCGCGTCGTCGTCGGAGGCGGCGGCATCCGTCCCGACGTCGTCGTCGCCGAGGACACGCTGTCGACGATCGAGCGCGAGTTCTTCCGCGCGATCGCGTCGAAGGGACCGAAGATCAACACGGTCCTTCAGGAGTACGCGCTCAAGCTCAAGGGCACCGTGGCGCGCGATTTCACGCCGCCGCCCGCCTGGACGGCCGAGATCATGCGTCGGCTCGTCGCCGACTCCGTCCACATCGACCCGAAGTACGATGCCGTGGCGCGCGAAGCGCTGACGCGCGACCTCGCCAACCGCGTCACACGGATGTCGTTCGGCGATGCGTCGGCGAAGGCGCGCCTGATCGGTGAAGACAAGCCGCTCTCGAAGGCGATCGAGCTGCTCCAGAAGAGCGCGACCCAGGCGCAGCTTCTCGCGGCCGCGCCCGCCGCGAACGCGACGACTCGCAAATAACGACCGCCTGAGTATGTTGGAGCCGTGCCCACTTCACGCACGGCTCCGCATCCTCACGCGCATCATCTCCGCGTCGAACGGACGGCGCGCTACTACACCCTCGGCGGCGACGCCGGCGCGGCGCGGACGATCTGGTTTCTGCTGCACGGCTACGGACAGCTCGCCGGCGATTTCATCCGCTACTTCGCCGACCTCGCGTCCCTTGAGACGCTGCTCGTCGCGCCGGAGGCGATGAACCGGTTCTATCTCGTCGGCGTGGACAAGGCGCCGGCGCGCGAGCGGCCCGTCGGTGCGACGTGGATGACGCGCGAGGATCGCGAGTCGGAGATCGCCGACTACGTCGAGTATCTCGACGCGCTGTACGAGGAGGTCGTCGCCCGTTCCGGCGGCGACGGCGTGCGGGTGAATCTCGTCGGTTTCTCGCAGGGCGCGGCGACGGCGACGCGTTGGGTGATGCACGGTCGCGCGCGGCTCGATCGGCTGGTCCTTTGGGGCGGCCTCATTCCCCCCGAGGCGAACCTCGCTGCCGGCACCGCCAGCCTGCGACACGTCCCACTCACGATCGTGCTCGGCAGACGCGATCATTACGTGACCGCGGAAATGCTGGCGTCGGAGCGCACGCGGCTCGACGCCAGCGGCGTCCCGTACGAGGTGATCGAGTTCGACGGCGGCCACGTCGTGAGCCGCAGCGTCTTTCCGCGGCTCGTCGCTAGCGACGCTTCCGATCGATGAACTTCGCGAGCTCGCGCCGATCCTTCTTCGTCGGGCGGCCCTTCTCCTCGTAGACGAACGCCGCGGGCGCCATCTTGAGCTGCGACGACAGCTTCTCGCGCTCGGCGCGGCTCGCTTCCGTCTCCTCGTAGAGCCCCTGTGCCACGGACGCGGGCCCACGCCGCTCGCCGAGCGCCTTCACGACGAGCACGTGCTCGTACGGGCCGACGCGTAGCCGCACCTCGTCGCCCGGCTTGATGAGCTTGGCCGGCTTCGCGCGCTCGCCGTTGACCTCGACCTTCCCGCCGTCCACCGCTTCGGTGGCGAGCGATCGCGTCTTGAAAAAGCGCGCGGCCCACAGCCATTTATCGATGCGAACGCGGTCGGCGGATTCCATGCCGGTAATGTAAGCCCGCGGCGCCGTCCCCATCGAGAGGTCAGATGCGCACTCCCATGCTCGCTGTTGCCGCGGTCGCTGTCGTCGCACCTTCGCTCGCCGCGCAGAACGCGCTCCCCGATTCCGTCGGCCGTCGCATCGACGCCGTCTACGCGCGCTACGGCCCCGGCGGTCCCGGGTGCGCGGTCGGCGTCTACCGCGACGGCAAGATCGTCTATGCGAAAGGCTACGGGCTCGCGAACATCGAGTACAACGTGCCGGTGACGCCGCAGACGCCGTTCATCATGGGCTCGGTGTCGAAGCAGTTCACCGCCGCGGCGATCGCGCTCCTCGCCGAGGAAGGGCGGCTCCGCCTCGACGACGACGTGCGCAAGTACGTCCCCGAGCTGCCCGACTACGGCACGAAGATCACGATCGATCAGCTCGTGCATCACACGAGTGGGCTGCGCGACTTCTGGACGCTCGTCCAGGCGGCGGACATGCGCAACGACGACGGCTACACCTCGGGCGACGTCCTGCGCCTCGCGTCGCGGCAGAAGAATCTCAACTTCACGCCGGGC
>CBHWBX010000175.1:0-8290 GCA_966111935.1 uncultured Gemmatimonadaceae bacterium | reverse complement strand
GTGGGGTGCGCGTGCGCCCCCGCCGGGGGGGGGGGGTGTGGGGGCGGGGGGGGGGGGCCGGGCGGCCCCCCCCCCCCGCCCCGCTTGCGCTGGTTCGAAGAATCGTCCTATCCTGAAGCATCCCACCCCGCAGGTGACGAATGCTTCGCCGCAGTGCGTCATGGCTCCTCCTCCTCGTGCTGCTCGCTCCGCGCGCGTTCGCCCAGACCGGGAGCATCTCCGGCACGGTCGTCCGTGACTCGTCGACGCAGGGGCTGACGGGCGTCTCCGTCTCCCTGCTCGGCGCCGGCAAGAGTAGCACGACGAACTACATGGGCGAGTTCATCATCGCCGGGCTCGACGCCGGCCGATATGTGCTCGAGCTGCGCGCCGTCGGCTATACGCCGCTGCGCGACACGATCGAGCTCGCGGCGGGGCAGCGTATCGATCGCGAGTTCTCGCTCTTTCATGCGCCGGTGCGCCTCGATTCCGTCGCCGTCAGCGCCAATGTGGCCGATCGATCCTATCTCTCCGACTTCGAGAATCGTCGGAAGACCGGCATGGGCAAGTTCCTCGACTCGACGGATCTCGCGAAAGCCGGCGACAATCGCTCGTTCGCGAGCTTCCTCGCCGGGCGGTTTCCTGGACTGTCCGTGACGCCGAAGACGGATCCCATGGGCGCGAACTACCTGTCGTCCGGCCGCATGGCGTGTTCCGGCAAGGCCTTCTCGTGCGGCAAGCCGACCAACTGTCTCGTCGCGCTCTACATCGATGGTTTGCCTGTCTACATCCCCAATCAAACCCCCGGGTCGCCGCCAGATCTCGACGAGCTCCGCGCCGAACATTTCGCGGCCGTCGAGTGGTACCCAAGCGGAGCGACGGCGCCGGCGCAGTACAACTCCACCAATTCGGCGTGTGGCGTGATGCTCCTCTGGCGGCGAAAGGGGTAGGAAGAACGATCCCAAGATGAACCATGATTCCGGGATGAAAGCAAACGGCGGGACTCCGTGATTGGCGTTCCGCCGTTTGCGGTTTATCCCCGGGTCATGGCCTATCCCAAGATCTCTTCCAGGACGCGCTCGAAGCCGCGGTGTAAGATGCCGGCACCGTTCGAGCACGAGCCGATCGTCCTCTGGGGGCAGCGACGCGAAGACTGGGCGCGCAACCGGCCGCAGGTCCTCGCGTCGCTCGCGCGCTGATCCGCTAGTTGCCGCCCCGTCCCGGGCGCGGCAGCGCCGTCGGCGGAAGAAGATTGTTCAGCCGCATGTAGTTCGCGATCTGGCTGTAGTGATCGGCGAGATCGAGCGCGTGGCCGAGCACCATGTTCACTCGCACGACGCCGCGTTCCTGCCCGCCGATCATGACGCTCGTTTGTTCATTCAGCTTCGTGTCGTCGAGCTGATTGAGCGCATTCTCGCAGTAGGTGAGCGACGCCTTGAGACGCGCGATGAGCTGCGCCTTCGGCCACTTCGCCTTCACCGAGTCCGGCTGCGCTTCGTCCGGCGACGGCGTCGGCTTCAGTGAGCCGAACGCTCCGCAGAAGAGATAGTTGTCGCTCGCCAGATGCTGCGCGATGTAGCCGACCGTGAGCTGCGACGCCGTCGGCTTGTACGTGAACTTCGATTCGGGGATCGAGTCGAACGCCTGCGCGATGTTCCGCTGCAATGCGAGCGTCCGCGTCTTGAACGCTGTCGTCGTCGGATTCGACGCCGCCGCACTGCCGGCCGGTTGCTGTGCAGCGGCGATCGCGGGAAGGAACAGCGCGGCGACGATCAATCGTGTGGCTTTCATGGGTGGCTCCGGTCGATGAGGGGCAGACCCTGCATATGCGGGAGCGCGCAGCGGCGATGCAATAGTCCATTGGTCCACGGTGGTGTTCGGACTTTGTCGGGAGGACATGGCGAACGAGGGTGTGCCGGGCTATCCTGCGCCGATGCCTGACTCCCGCAACATCCGCCTCGTCATCTTCGATTGCGATGGCGTGCTCGTCGATAGCGAGCCGATCACCAACTCGATCTTCGCCGAGATGCTCACCGACCTCGGGCTCGCGCTCTCCGCGTCCCAGGTGCACGAGACGTTCGTCGGCCGGTCGATGAAACAGTGCATGGAGATCGTTCACGAGCTGAGCGGCACGCCGGCGCCCGACGATTTCCTCGACGAGTATCACCGCCGCACCCACGTCGCGCTCGGCGAGCGCGTCGAAGCGATGCCCGGCGCGCGCGCGACGATTACGGCGGTGCAGCAGCGCGGCCTGGCGACCTGCGTCGCCTCGAGCGGCGAGCACGAAAAGATGCGCGTCACGCTCGGCCGCACGGGATTGCTCGACTGCTTCGGCGACCGGTTGTTCAGCGCCACCGAGGTCGCGCGCGGGAAACCCTTTCCCGACGTCTTCCTCCACGCCGCCGAGCGCATGGGCTTCGCGCCAAGCGAGTCGCTCGTCGTCGAGGACAGCGAGCCCGGTGTGCGCGCGGCGATCGCCGCGGGGATGACGACGGTCGGCTTCACTCACGCGACGCCCGCGGCGAAGCTGACCGGCGCCGGTGCGCATCGTACGATCGGGCGGCTCGACGAATTGCTCAGCGTGCTCGACGCACTCGCGTCAGGCTGAATTCCGGTCGGGCGTGTCGTCGGCCATTCGAGTTTTCACAAGCTCCTGGTGGGCCAGGCTCTCCGTCCAGTCGGTGGCGAGATCCTCGAGCGCGTCGCGCCACCGTCCTTCAGGGGCGAGGTCGTGGCGCGTATATCCGCGCAGGCTCGCCATCAGTCCGACGGTCAGCGCCGAGTCGAGCGCGATCATCTCGCCCATCTCTTCGGGATTGGGCGCGGCGCATTCCCAGATCGCCCGGCGAAGCAGTGCCGACTCTTCCATCACGACATCGTACGACAGCCCCTGCTGATGGCGCAGCCGGCCGTGCTTCGCGGCCGCCTCCAGAAACTGGTATGAGCTGCCGTGTTGCGCCGTGCGCAGCCAGTCAAAGAGCGCGCCGAGATAGGCGGGCAGATGGTCGACGCGTTCCGAGGTCGTGAGCGTCGACCACGGCGGGCAGTCGACCTTCGCCGACCAGCATCCGACGATCACCGGCACCTTGGCCGTCAGGCGATTGACGAACGACAGCGCGGGGCGGTACGGCATACGCCGCTGCGCGCCGCAAGCGCGGGACCACTGGCACCGCCATCCTGCCGAAGTCCGATTGGAGCCTCGCCGCCGGAGCCCGGCGTCCTCAAGATTTCTCGATCCCCGATTTCCGCGGCGCGCACTATACTCCATGGAAGGACCCGAAAACCACTCTCCCATGGCCGAAGACGAGCTCAGACAATTCGAAGCGGTGCTTGGCGCGATCTCGAAGATGACGTCCGATACGGACATCGGAAATCTCGTCGACGCCAAGTGCCCGAAGTGCGGGGCCTCTGACTTCGTCTCGGTGGTCGACCTCTACGACATCGCCGCGCGCCGCGCCGAGGATGGCGAGCCGACCAACGTGCCGCGCGAGGGCGGTCTGACCGACGCGCAGATCATGCGCAGCTTCGCGCCGCCGCAGAAAAAGGCGATCGCCGCCCGTATCGTCGCCGTCGCCGTCCCCCTCCTCGCCGCCGGCGGCTGGATCTACCACCGCTACGGCGACAACGCCGGCGAGCTCGCCCTCATCGTCGCCGCCGTCCTGATCGTCGGCTTCGGGCTGACCACGGCTCGCAAGCTGAGCGGCGACTACTACGACCGCCGTGCACGGTGGCGGAAGACGTATCTCTGTCAGCAGTGCGGGCAGCTGGTGCTCGGGTAGTATCAGCGCCCAGGAATCGTCAACGTCTGTCGGGTCAACGCGGCGCCAGTCCCGTCGTGCGCTTCGACGACATACTGACCGGGTGGCAGCGCGAACGTCTTCGAGCCGGGCGCGCTGAACTGAATCCGTAGCGCATCTACAGGGACTGCATTCTCGGTCTCGGTGGCGATGCGCGCCGTGACGACACAGTCGAGCGCCACACCGCCGCAGATCTCGTCGGACAGCAGATATGCGCGGCGGTTGCCGAGTGCATAGAGCCAGCTCGGACGGCCGGCGCGATGGACGGCGCGCGGGTGGATCACCGTGACGTCGTGCGTTCCGGGCTGCGCCGACCAGAGCGAGTCGCCCTGCTTCAGCACGAACGGCGTCTGACGATGCACGCGCTTCATCAGGAAGAGATAGCGGTTGTCGTCGAAGGTCGTGTCGGCGCGCTCGGTGAGCACCGTCTGATCGACCGTCAGTGGATCGATCCCCGTGAGCTCGCGGAAGTGCACGGCCATCGGCTTCGCGCCGTCGAGCGTGCCCGATTCATCGATATGATGCTCCGACGCGTACACGACGACGCGCGCCTTCGGATCGCTCTTCAGGATCCGATCGACGAGATGCCGTGCCTGGGCGCTCTCCCGTGCATCGCCCGTCGCACTCGGCGCATCATACGGAACGAGCTTGAACCCGAGCTTGATCGCCGTGCGCACGAGCTCACCGAACACCGGCTCGTTCACGTAGAAGCCCGAGCCATGCACCGGGTAGCCGCGCGCGTTGATCGACGTGTCCCGCTCGTCGAGCGCTTCGATGGCCAGGTAGGTGAAGCCGAGCGGACGCAGCTTCGCGAGGAGGTTCGCGGCGAAGGCGCGATCGCGCGGAACGTACGGCAGCTCATTGAGGAAGACCGCCTGCCGGTTCGTCGCCAGCCGCGCCACGCCGTCGACCGCATCCTCGGGCCCCATGCGTCCGACCGCGACGCTGTCGAAGCGAACCGCTGCCGGAGGCTCGAACGCGTACGCCTCGAGCGCTTCCTGGAGCTGTCCGATGAACGGCGAGTAGGTGCCGGTGAGCTCGCGCGCGAGATGCTGCACGTTGACGTCGCGCGGCGCGTCGGCGCGCATCTTCTCGAGCAGTTGGACGATGCCGAGGTAGTTGCCGCTCGCGAGCATCGGTGCCGACGCCGCGTCGAAGTCGCCGCGGAAGCGACGGAACGGCTCGCGCAGAATCGAATCGGCGAGCTCGGCGGGGGTGAGCGTCCGCGCCGGCGCGCCGGCCGGTGTCGCCGACATACTCGGCGCCGGCTTCGCGGTCGTCGTCGCGACGGCGGACGAGGACGCACCGCCGCATCCCATCGCCAGGACCGAGCACAGGGCCGCAATCGATACTGCGCGAGCGTGCATCATCAATGTCCGAACGTGCCGGTGATCGAGCCCTGCGCGAGCACGTGGCCGCGCATCGAGAAGACGAGCGTCGCACCGGTGGTCTTCTCCGACGCGCCCTCCACCGACGGAACGTCGAGCGCGTAGACGGTGAAGATGTAATGGTGGTCGCCGTCGCCCTTCGGCGGACAGGGGCCGCCATAGTTGCTGAAGCCGTAGTCGGTGAATCCGTTCTTGCCGCCGCCGACGTCACCGGTGCCCGCGCCCTCGTCGAGCGACGTCACGCTCGCCGGGATATCGAACGCGACCCAGTGCCAATACCCCGTGCCCGTTGGCGCATCGGGATCGAAGCAGGTGATCGCGAAGCTCTTCGTGCCGTCCGGCGCGCCGCTCCACGAGAGCTGCGGCGACTTGTTGTCACCACCACACATGCTGAACACGTGCTTCAGCGCGATCTTCCCTCCGTCGCTGAATGCATTGCTCGCGACACGGAGCGTAGAGCCGCTCGCCGGCGCATCGGGCGAGCTAACGGAGATGGTTTTCGCGGTGGCGGTCGTCGTGGGCATCCAGTCCTCGGTGAGTGCGGTCTCGAATAACTTCGAGGATCGAGCGCGATCTGGGCAGGGGGGAAAGCCCCGTGGACTGGCCGCGGCCGCGAAAGCGCGCCATTCTCTTCGCCGACCCTCACTCCCAACATGCGCACGCGCCTCCTTCTTCTCGCTCTGACCGCCGCCGCCTGTACGCGCGGCACCCCGGCGTCCGCTCCCATTCCCGCGCCGGCGCCCAAAGCCGAGCTCGACGCGTTCGACGTCATCATCGAGAACGGTCGCGTCGTCGACGGAACCGGCGCACCCTGGTTCTACGGTGACGTCGCGATTCGCGGCGATCGCATCGTCGCCGTCGCGCCGCGCGGCGTCCTCCGCTCGGCCAACGCCCGTTCACGCGTCGACGCCCGCAACATGGTCGTCGCGCCGGGGTTCATCGACATCCAGGATCAGTCGGGCCAGCAGCTCCTCGCCGGCGACGGCCGCCAGCTCGGCAAGCTCACCCAGGGGGTGACGACCGGGATCCTCGGCGAAGGGTCAACGCCCGCGCCGCTCAATCCGGCGAACCTCGAGGGGGCCGACGCGACGGCAAAGCGGTTCGCCGACCCGCACGGCTTCGACGCATGGCTGTCGGCGATGCAGGCGCACGGCATCTCGCAGAACGTCGGCTCGTTCGTCGGCGCGGGGACGATTCGGCAGTACGGCATGCAGCAGCGCATGGGCGCGGCGAAAGGCGCGGCGCTCGACTCGATGCGCGCCGCGGTGCGTCGCGCGATGCAGGACGGTGCGTTCGGACTGGCGAGCGCGTTGATCTATCCGCCGAACACCTTCGCGAGCACCGAGGAGCTGGTCGAGGAGTCGAAGGCGATGGCGCCGTACGGCGGCGTGTACATCACCCATATGCGCTCCGAGGCCGATCACATCCTCGAAGCCGTCGACGAAGTGATTCGCATCGGCAGGGAAGCGGGCGTCGCGACGGAGATCTATCACCTCAAGGCAGCGGGGCAGCGCAACTGGCCGAAGCAGCGCGCGGTGATCGCGAAGATCGACTCGGCGCGCGCCGCGGGGCTCGACATCCAGGCGAACATGTACGCGTACACCGCCGGCGCGACGGGACTCACGTCGTGCCTGCCGCCGTCGTTCTCGGCGGAAGGGAAGCTGTTCGACAACCTCGCGAATCCGGCGACGCGTGCGGCGATTCACCAGGAAGTCGAGCGTCCGACGAGCGACTGGGAGGACATGTGCACCCTCGCGACGCCTGCCGGTGTGCTGATCACGAACCTGCGCGTGCCGGCGAACCAGGCGTACATCGGCAAGCGGCTGTCGGAGATCGCGCAGATGAAGAACGCGAACTATCTCGACGCGGCGATGGATCTCATTCTCAGCGAGCACAGTCGCGTCGAGACGACGTACTTCCTCATGAACGAGGACAACGTCAAGGAGCTGATTCGCCAGCCGTGGATGAAGTTCGGCACCGACGCCGGCGGGCCGGATCCGGACAGCGTGCGCGCGCTCGTGCATCCGCGCACCTTCGGCAACTATCCGCGCGTGCTCGGCAAGTACGTGCGCGAGGAGCGCGTGATCCCGCTCGAGGAAGCGATCCGCAAGATGACGTCGGCGGTGGCGACGCGCCTGTCGTTGCACGACCGCGGCGTGCTCGCGCCCGGGATGTATGCGGACGTCGTAGTATTCGATCCTGGAACGATCGGCGACCGGGCGACGTACGAACGTCCGAAGCAGTTGTCCGTCGGCATGAAGCAGGTTTTCGTGAACGGCGTCCAGGTCATTCGCGACGGGGCCCACACCGGCGCGAAACCGGGTCGCGCGCTGCGCGGTCCGGGGTACGGCAAACCGTGATGTCACCCACCCCTAATTCGCTTAGGAGACGCAGGATGTCGAGAAAGCTTCTTCCCACGATGTTCGTCGCGGTGCTCGGCACATCGACGCTCGTCGCGCAGACCCCGGGCGCGCCCGCGCAGCCGCGCCCGAACCCGATGGTCCTCACGATCAGCGGCTGGCCGGACGGGACGCAGATCCCGGTGAAGTTCACTCAGGCGGGCGAGCAGGTGTCGCCGGAGCTCAAGTGGACGAACACCCCCGCCGGGACCCAGAGCTTCGTCGTCAACATGCTCGATCCCGACGTCGTGGTGCAGCGCGGCCCCGAGGCGCAGCCGCACTGGATCGTCTGGAACATCCCTGCGTCGGCGACCGGACTTCCCGAAGGAATGAAGAGCGGCGCCGAGCTCCCCGACGGTACCCGTCAGATCAGCGCCACCGGCCCGCAGTACCGTGGGCCCGGCGCTCCGGCCGCCGGCCCGTTGCACCACTACACCTTCGAGGTCTACGCCCTCGACACCAAGCTCGACGTCCAGCCGTCGACCGCCACACCGGCGGTCAACGCGGCCCTCGAGACCCGCGCCGCGGTCATGAACGCGATGAAGGGCCACGTGCTCGGCAAGGCGGTCTACGTCGGCCTGTTCAAGCGGCCCCAGTAGTCGGCGAAACCTCGCGGGCTCCTGTCCCGTTGTAGGGGTCATCCCGAGCGCAGCGAGGGATCTTCCATCCAGTTCGAGATCTCGAACAGGCGAGAAGAGGGGGGCGCGGGTGGTTGCGAGGGCGGTGG
>CBHWBX010000174.1:0-8301 GCA_966111935.1 uncultured Gemmatimonadaceae bacterium | reverse complement strand
TATAGAACTGCGCGGCTTCCAGGGCGCGATCCTGGAACCAGAGGAAGGTCGTGACTTTGCTCATGGGGTGACTCCTGTCATGGTTGGACGACTGAATGACTGCTTACATGAGGAAGTCGGAGCCGAGCAGGGATTCTCGACATCGCACCACGAAAAAGATTACCGCACAGCGACCACGGCCTTCCGGACGGTATCGGCGCGCCCGTTCTGCTCATGGATCACCGCCACGTCATACGACGCACCGGACGTGAGCTCGGACAGCGTTGCCTGGTACGACAGCGCGCGCGTCTCAGCGGCGCACGACGTCAGCCGTTCGCTGAACGCGATGTATACACCGATCTTGCGTCCCTGGACGTCCGCATGCCCCGTGACGTCATAGATGCACAGGCTGCCGTATCGGGTGTTCTCGACCGCGATCGCCCCGGGCAACGACTCGATCGTGGGCGTTCCAAACAGGACGCCCATGCGCGCGGCGGAATCTCTCACGGCGAGACGGAAGGGGCCCTTTGTCTCGACGACCTCCCGGACGACGCTCCTGGTCGAGGAGAAGTCGCTTTCCGTCGCGGTGGTGGCGCTCGTGCAGCCGCTTCCAAGGATCACGGCTGCGACAATGACAACGCTGTCCTTCATTGGATGCTCCACTCCAGGTGCTCCACTCCGCCGAGGTATGCCCATCCGCGGGCGCGTATCCATAATTGCATACCGCAGGTTCGTCGCGTGCGCTCGGCCGTGCCAGTGCCACTTCCCGCATCGGCAGCATGGCCACTCGCAGCCATCGTGAGAATTTTCGACCGCGACCGATCCGTTTCTCCCCATCCGACGTCATTGTGGATGAAGGGCGCGATCGGCGCGTCCCGCCACACATCCAGACACTTCCATGACCACCCTGATCAACGTCCTGACCGTCGATCCAGCAAACCAGACGCAGCTCGTCGAGCTGCTGCGCGAGAATACCGACAACGTCGTGCGCACCCTCGACGGCTGGATCGCGACGAACCTCATCGCATCGCCTGACGGGACGCGTGTCGTCATCCATTCGCAGTGGCGCGACGCCGCTGCGGTCGAAGGGATGCGCAAGGACGCGCGCATGGGCGCGTACTTCCCGCGCATCCTCGCCCTCGCCACCTTCGACTCGATCGCCGGCAACGTGGTTCACGCCGCGAGTGCGTAACCGCGTTTAACGTGTAGGTCTTCTCCCGCAGGATTCCAGTATTTGACTGAAGACACCTCGCAGGATCTTGGACGACTCCTCGCCGAGATGCGGCCGACGCTGCATCGCTACTGCGCCCGCATGACCGGCTCGGTGATCGACGGTGAGGATGTCGTACAGGATGCGATGCTGAAGGCGCTCGCCGCCGGCGATTCGGTGGAGTCGATCGACAATCCGCGCGCCTGGCTCGTTCGCGTCGCGCACAATGCGGCGATCGATTTCCTGCGCCGGCGCGATCGCGGTGCACTGATGGAGACCGACGCCGACATCGACATGCTTCCCGCGCCCGAGCCACCCGACCCCGAGATCGTCACCGCCGGCCTGCGCACCTTCATGCGCCTGCCGACCCTGCAGCGCGCCGCGGTGATCCTGAAGGACGTCCTCGGCCACTCGGTGGAGGAAGTCGCATCGATCACCGGCTCGAGCCTTACGTCCGCGAAGTCGGCGCTCCAGCGCGGACGCGAGCGCCTTCGCACGATCGCGCGCGAGCCCGACGACACGGTGCTCCCGACGCTGAGCGATGCCGCCCGCGCGCGACTGACGGCGTACGTGAATGGATTCAAGTCGGGCGACTTCGACGCCGTCCGCGCGATGCTCGCCGAGGATGTCGAGCTCGAGCTCGTCGCTCATTTCCATCAGCGCGGGAAGGGCAATGTCGGCGGATACTTCACGCGCTACGCCGAGGCCGCGCAGTGGGTGTACGAGGAGGGTACGGTCGAGGGACGTCCGGCGATGATCGTCTACGATCGCCGCGTGTCGCTCGACACGCCGGCCTACTTCGTCCTCCTCGAGTTCGACGGCGATCGAGTGATCGGGATCCGCGACTTCCTGTTCGCGCGCTATGCGATGGAGAGCGTAGCGAGCTAGCGCATCCAGAGAAACTATTATACGGAATTTGTAATGGCGGCGAGTGTGACGCGGATCGCGGTGAGTCGGTTGGGGACTATGGATCCCAACACGTGGGGAGAGTCGTGAAGAGACTGGTGCTGCTCGTGGGCCTCGCCTCAGCGATTGGTTGTGACGGCAATCCGGCAGAAGGCAGCTCGCCACACGGCGTGAGCGCCGATGCATTCGTCGGGCACTGGAAGTCGACCACTCCCTCGCTCGAGTTCGCGCGCCTCGAGGTGTCCTCGCCGTCGAGCGGACAATCGACTCTCACGGCGCATCTCACGCTCTCCGGCGTAGCGTTCGACGCGGCAGGTCGGATCGACGGCGACTCTCTCGTTGCGCCGATGAGCATCACGGGATCTACCCAGCCTGGCGGCACGATCGCCATCCGTGCGCTCAGCAACGGGACGCTGTCCGCTGAGCTGCGGCCGATCGGAGATTCCTTCCTGCCTACACTAATGTTTACGCGCGAGTAGACCACGGGCCGATTCAACCGGGTCGGTTCAACAGCAGGGGACAAAGTGGCATTGGCTTCGGCGCCCAAAGTGGTGCTTGCGCTTCGGGTTCTATTCGCCCTAAATCAATGTCGATCGGCAAACGCCGGACATCGCTCCCCTCACCGGATGTCGTTCCATGTTCAGCTCGGACCTCCGCTTCGCCCTTCGCAGCCTCTCCCGCTCGCGCGGCTTCGCCCTCGCCGTCATCGCTACGCTCGGCCTGGGCATCGGCGCGAACACGGCGATCTTCAGCGTGGTGCGCGGCGTCATGCTGCGCCCGCTGCCGCATCGCGACGGCGATCGGCTCGTCTACCTGCGCCAATCGACGAACGGTCCCGGGGGCGAGAACATCGCGTTCTCCGTTCCCGAGATCAACGACATCCGCGAGGCGTCGAAGACGCTCGGCGGCATCGCCGAGTATTCGCCGATCACCTTCACGTTCGTCGGTGATCGCACCGCGGAGCGGCTCTCGGCCGGCCTCGTGACGGGCAACTACTTCAGTGTGATGGGGCTGTCGCCGATCATCGGGCGCGCCTTCAACTCGCAGGACGACGGACGCGCCGCGGCGCCGGTGATGATTCTCACCCACGAATACTGGCAGAAGCGGTTCGGCGGCGATCCATCGATCGTCGGCAAGACGCTGCGCGTCGGCGGCAAGGTGGTGACGGTGGTCGGCGTGCTCCAGCCGGCGCCCTACTTCCCGGCGAAGATCGATGCGCTGATGAACATGGTGAACAGCGAGCATCACCTGAGCGCGACCATGGTCACCGGCCGCACGCATCGCATGACGGAGATGATCGCGCGGCTCGCGCCGGGATCGACCGTGACCCAGGCGCGCGCCGAGATCGCCGGCATCACCGACCGCGTGCACAAGCAGTATCCCGAGTCCTACGACGCGGCCTCGAACTACCGCGTGACGCTCACGCCGTTCAAGGAAGTGCTCGGACAGAAAGCGCAGTTGACGCTTTGGCTGTTGATGGGTGCGGCCGCGTTCGTCCTGATCATCGACTGCGCGAACGTGGCGAACCTCACGCTCATGCGCGGCGTGCGTCGCGAGCACGAGCTCGTCGTCCGTGCCGCCCTCGGCGCCGGCGTGGCGCGGCTCCGCAAGCTCCTCCTCGTCGAGAATCTGCTGCTCGCGTTCGCGGGAAGCGTCCTCGGATTGGCGATCGCGTTCGGCGGGGTGCGCATGTTGACCGCGCTCGCCGCGCGCTACAGCCCGCGCGCCGACGAGATTCGCATCGACGGCGTGGTGCTCGCGTTCACGCTCCTGCTCGCGGTCGTCGTCTCGATCATTCTCTCGTTCGCGCCGAGCCTGTCGAGCGAAGCGACGTTGAGCGCGTCGCTGTCCGCCGGCGCGCGTCGGTCGACGAACGTGCGTCGCCAGCGGCTGCAGCAGACGCTCGTGGTCGCGCAGGTTGCGGTGTCGGTGATCCTGCTGACCGGCGCGGGTCTGCTCGTCCGCACGATGCAGCAGCTGTCCGTGGTGAGCACGGGCTTGAACAGCGAGGCCCAGCTGACGATGGAGGTCCCGAAAGACTTCAACGGGAAGCCGGCGGACATGATCGCCGATTATCAGCGGATGCGGCGTCAGCTCGAGCA
Organism: uncultured Gemmatimonadaceae bacterium; assembly: GCA_966111935.1. Lineage (GTDB taxonomy): Bacteria > Gemmatimonadota > Gemmatimonadetes > Gemmatimonadales > Gemmatimonadaceae > JAQBQB01. The sequence goes on along the minus strand of CBHWBX010000174.1, from coordinate 4,104 downwards.
GCTCCCCGGTGTGCAGCAGGTCGGCCTTGGCTCGACGATGCCGCTGCGTTCCGCGGGCATTCAGCTCGACATCAAGGCAGAGACGCGTCAGCTCGCCCCCGGCGAAGCGCAGCCGAACGCCGAATATCGCTCGGCGGATCCGGACTACTTTCAGGCGGCGGGCATTCCGCTGCTGAAGGGTCGCCTGTTCACCGCGAACGACGACGCCACGTCGGCGAAGGTCGTCATCATCAACAAGACGCTCGCCGACCGTCTGTTCGGCGACAAGGACCCGATCGGTCAGCGCGTGGCGTGGACTGGCGACGTGCTGCGCTTCATCGGCATCCCGCCGAATGACTGGCGCACCGTCGTCGGCGTCGTCGGCAACACCAAGGACGGCGGCCTCGATGCCGTCCCGCTCTCGGCGGTCTTCGCGCCATTCGCGCAGAGCGAATTTCCGATCGGCGGGTTCGTCCTTCGCGCAAAGGGTGACGCCGCCTCACTGGCCCCGGCGGCAGCGAAAGCGCTGCGCGAGGTTGCGCCCGATCAGCCGATCGAGCATCTGATGACCGTCGCGCAGATCCGCGACGAGAGCGTCGCGCCGCGCCGGCTGAACGCCGTGCTCGTGTCGTCGTTCGGGGTGCTCGCGCTGATCATCGCCGCCGTCGGCATCGCCGGCGTGCTAGCGTTCGCGGTGAGCGCGCGCACCAACGAGATCGGCATTCGCATGAGCCTCGGCGCCGACAGCGGCCGGGTGCAGCGAATGGTGATCTCCGAGGGTGGACTGCTCGTCGTGATCGGATTGGGGCTCGGGGTCGTCGGCGCTCTCACGCTGTCGCGCGGGATGCAGGGGCTGCTGTTTGGTGTGCGGCCGCACGATCCGATGACACTCATCGCGGTCGCGGCGGTGATGGCGATCGTCGGCGTGCTGGCGTGCTGGATTCCGGCGCTGCGGGCCGCGAAGATCGACCCGGCGGTGGCGTTGCGCAGTTAGCATGGTGACGAATGCGACGTCCGACAATGACTTGGCGCCGCCTCGATCGCGTGGGACGCGAGGCGGCAACAATCAGCGACGTAAATGACGGATGGCGCATCGCCGGTGTCGCCGAGCTTGACGAGGCAGATGCGCGCTCTTCCCTCGCCTACATCATCGAGTGCAACCGGGACTGGGTGACGCGCACCTGCGAGATCACCGGCTTCGTCGGCACACGCGCCATCGCGACGTCGATCGCTCGCGACTCATCCGGCAGGTGGGCGCATGACGGCGTCGAAGCGCGTTCAGTCGACGGATGCATCGACGTCGACCTCGCGTTCAGCCCCGTGACAAACCTGCTGCCGATCCGCCGCCTCATGCTGCGGCCGGGCGAATCAGCCGATATGCGCGCGGCGTGGCTGCGCTTTCCCGAGCTGACGCTCGAGGTGCTCGAGCAGACGTATACGCGCACGGACAGCCATCACTACCGATATGAAAGCGCCGGCGGAGCGTTTCGTCGTGATCTGACCGTCGACGACATGGGGCTCGTCGTCGATTATCCCGGACTCTGGACCATGGTGGACACGAAGTAAGATCCGCGCGTCAGACCGGGTATTCGTAGCGAATGAACCCAGAGTGGGCGGCGATCCTGTCGTAGAGCCGCCGAGCGGGCGCGTTGTCGTGCTTCGTCATCCAGTAGACGCGAAAGGCATCGGCCTCACGAGCCGCGCGCTCGACGCCGGAGATCAACGCCCGGCCCACACCGCGTCCGCGCACCGTCTCGTCGACGAACAGATCCTGTAAATAGCACACGTCCGACTGCCAGACGTGGCGGTGAAATAGAAAGTGGACGATGCCCACGAGCCGCCCGTCGTCGTACGCGCCGAGCGCGTGGATCTCCTTCGCCTCGCCGATCCGCGACCAGACCTGGTCGTACGACTCGGGCGGGAACGCTTCTTCGTAGAACGCGTGGTACCCCCGCGCCAGCGACTCCCAGGCCGCGCGATCCTCCGATCGCAGCGATGTGACCATCAGTGCCATGCTCGCGCAGCCTCTTAGAACTGGGTGAGGAAGAACAATCGGAAGCGGCTCGTGCTCCCGTCGGTCATGCGCTGGAGGTCGGTGCCGATCGTCGCGCCGGGAATGGCGACGCGTATCTCCGGGCCGACCGCGACGCTCGTCCGCGAGCCACGCGCTGCGGCGAGGTCCATCGACACGCCCGTTTCGACGAAGCGCAGCGTCGGGAGTGTGAGTGACAGTGGGCTGAACGCGAATTGCGTCGTCCCCTCCTTCGTTAGGGGAACATCCCATTCCGCCGTCGCGCGGAGCCAGGCGGGACCGACGCGCACCGTCGGGACGTAGTAGAGCTGCGCGTACCACTCCTTCCCCGCGCGAGCGATGCCGGTGGCGACCGCGTGCGTCGGTCCGCCGAAGAAGGTGAAGTTTCGGCCGACCGCGCCGACGAGCTCCGTCCATCCCGATCGCGGATTCTGCAGCGTGCCGACCATCGCGAACGACTGGCCGTAGCCATAGATCGCGTAGATGAAGTCGGACGTGTGGGTGTCGTAGCGCGCGCTGAACAGTCCCCAGGGCGCGCGCTCCGGTGCGGTCTGTGCCCGCGCTGTTGTCGTCACAGCGAGCAGCAGCGCGCCGGCGCTTAGTGCGAGTCGCGAGCGCGATGAGAGTCGGTGAGCCAAGTGCATGGCCCATGATGGCCGGTGAAGCGGCTATGTCACCAGCGCCACTTGTAATATTCTTGCGATATCCACTTTTTCCTTGAACCACGGGTGGCGAGGCGATATCGTCCATCCATGCGATCGAGCACGGCGCCCGAGCTTCTGGCGCACCTGCCCATTGACCGGTCGTCACCCGCCCCTCTGCACCAGCAGGTGTACGAGGGCTTTCGACGGGCGATTCTCTCCGGCATGCTCCGCTCCGGCCAGCGCGTGCCCTCGACGCGCCTGCTCGCGCAGGAGCTTGGGATCTCGCGGCTTCCGGTGCTGTCGGCGTACGAGCAGCTCCTGCACGAGGGATACTTCGAGGCGCGCACGGGCTCGGGCACGTTCGTCTGCGCCGACACGCCCGACCTGCGCATGCGCGCAAAGCCGCGACTCCAGCACAGCGCGACGAAGAGCGCGCCCCGCACGCGGAAGAACACCGAGCGCGTTCCGCTCGGCCGCGACGAGGGCGGCATCCGCCCGTTCCGTACGTCGCTTCCGGCGCTCGACGAGTTTCCGCAGCTGGCGTGGAACCGGCTCGTCAGCCGTCACGCGCAGCGCATGACGCCGAGCGATCTCGCGTACGGCGATCCCGCCGGCAACGGATCACTGCGCGCGGCGATCGCGTCGTATCTGCGCACGTCGCGCGCCGTGAATTGCGAAGCCGAGCAGGTGCTCATCACGTCCGGATCGCAGGCGGGGCTTCGACTCAGCGCCGCCGTGACGCTCGCGCGCGGCGATCGCGTCGCGATGGAAGATCCTGGTTATCCCGGCGCACGCGCCGCGTTCGAGGCCGCGGGCGGCGAGATCGTGCCGATCCCCGTCGACGAGGAAGGCATCGACGTCGCGGCGCTCGCGGGCATGCGCCAGCGCATCCGCGCGGTGTACGTGACGCCGTCGCATCAGTACCCGCTCGGCATGTCGATGTCCGCCGCGCGCCGCCTCGCACTGCTCGATTGGGCGACGCGACACGACGCATGGATCCTCGAGGACGACTACGACAGCGAGTATCGCTACGTCAGCCGACCACTCGGCGCGCTCCAGGGGATGGCGAAGCGCGACTGCGTGATCTACATCGGTACGTTCAGCAAGGTGCTGTACCCATCGCTGCGCGTCGGCTATGTCGTGGTACCGCCCGTATTGTGGGAGCGCTTCCTCGACGCGCGCGACGCCTTCGACATCTGCTCACCGACGCTCTACCAGCTCGCCCTCACCGAGTTCCTCGACGCAGGCGGCTTCGCCCGCCACCTGCGTCGCATGCGCGTGCTCTATGAACGACGCCGTAACGCGCTGCTCGAGGGACTCGAGCGGCACTGCGCGGGACTGTTGACGGTGGCGAATGCCGACGCGGGCCTGCATGTGACGACGTTCCTCACGGCGCCCGGCGACGATCGCGCCGTGATTCGCCAGCTGCGCGAGCATGGCCTCACCTCG
>CBHWBX010000173.1:0-8413 GCA_966111935.1 uncultured Gemmatimonadaceae bacterium | reverse complement strand
GCCTGGCGTCGTCGCCGCCGCGGATCGCGTCGTCGACTTCGTAGGCCTCTTCGATCAGGTACGGGCGCAGCGACTCGTGCGTCTGCGCGGCGTCCCATTCGCACCGAGCGCGAAGGTCGCGCATCAGTGTCAGCGTTTCATCAAGTGACGTTTTATCTTCCATAGCTTCCTCGGGCTCGAATACTATCCGTCCGCCGAAACATGGGTCAATGCATAGCCTGAACAGGCGCGCGTGGGTCGAGATCGATCTCGGCGCGCTGGCGCGGAACGCGTCGCGCGTGGCTGCGCAGGCGCGCGTCCCGCTGCTGCCCATGGTCAAGGCTGATGCCTACGGCCTCGGCGCGGTGCGGGTCGCGCGTACGCTCGAGCGGCTCGACCCCTGGGGCTTCGGCGTCGCGACGATCGCCGAGGGTGAGGAGCTGCGCCGGGCGGGGATCGCGCGTCCGGTCCTGGTATTCACGCCCCTGCTCGTCGGCGACTTCGACGCGGCGATGCGCGCCGACCTCACGCCGGCGCTCGGCGCCGCGACGGCGATCGCGCGCTGGCAGGAGACGGGGCGGCCCTGGCACCTCGCGGTCGACACGGGGATGAGCCGGGCCGGAGTCCAGTGGAACGAGGTCGGCTCGCTGATCGACGTGCTGCGCTCCGGTGCCCCCGAGGGCGTATTCACCCACTTCCACTCCGCCGAACGCGACGACGAGACGCGCACGCTCCAGGAGCGTCGGTTCGATGAAGCGGTCGCCGCACTTCCCATGCGTCCGGCGATGATTCACGCCGAGAACAGTCCGGCGGCCGAGCATCGCGGGCCGTCGCGGTGGAGCATCGTGCGCCCCGGGGTGTTTCTCTACGGCGTGACGAGCGGCAACTCGCCGCGGATCCTTCCCGATCCCGTCGTGACTGTGCGGGCGCGCATCGTCGACCTGCGCACGATCTCCGACGGCGAGACTGTGAGCTACGGCGGCACCTGGCGCGCGAGCGGCGAGCGACGCATCGCCACGCTCGCCATCGGCTACGCCGACGGTTACCGGCGGGTGTTCGGCAATCGCGCGTCCGTGCTCGTGAACGGACGCCGTGCGCCGGTCGCCGGCGTCGTGACGATGGACATGACGATGGTCGACGTCACGGGTATTGACTGCAAGGTCGGCGACGCGGCGACGCTGATCGGCGCCGACGGCGACGATCAGATCACCGTGAACGAGCTCGCCGCGTTCGGCGAGATGAGTCCCTACGAGGTCCTGACCGGCCTGCGCGGCCGACTGCCGCGTCGCTACATCGAGAGGCAAGCATGACGAAACGCGCAGCCATCGTCGTCCTCGACGGTGTGGGCATCGGCGCAGCACCGGACGCCGCGCACTACGGCGACGTCGGCAGCGACACCCTCGGCAACATCTCGAGGGCGGTCGGCGGGCTGGATCTCCCGAACCTGCAGCGCGCGGGGCTCGGCAACATCGCGCCTCTCGAGGGCGTGGCGCCGGCCGAGCGGCCGACCGGGGCGTGGGGAACACTTGTTCCCGCATCGGCGGGCAAGGACAGCACGACGGGGCACTGGGAGATCGCCGGCGTCCATCTGGCCAATCCGTTTCCGACCTATCCCGCGGGCTTCCCGAAGGCGATCGTCGACGAGTTCGCGCGGCGGACGGGGCGGGGAGTGATCGGGAACGTCGTCGGCAGCGGTACGGCCGTGCTCGACGAGTTTGGCCCGGCGCATCAGCGCACCGGCGACTGGATCGTCTATACGTCCGCCGATTCCGTCTTCCAGATCGCCGCGCATGAACAGGTGATTCCGCTCGACGAGCTGTATCGCGCCTGCGAGACGGCGCGCGAGATGCTCGTCGCGCCGAACGACGTGTCGCGCGTGATCGCGCGCCCGTTCGTCGGAGAGCCCGGCGCGTACGTGCGGACGAAGAACCGGCGCGACTTCTCGATCCAGCCCCCAGAGGAGACGCTCCTTGACGCCCTCGCGGCCGCCGGAATTCCGCGCGCGGGTGTGGGGAAGGTGGACGATCTGTTTGCCGGTCGCGCGATCTCCTCGGTGCATACTTCCGGGAATCACGAAGGAATCCTTGCGATTGACGAATGGCTCGGAAGTGACGCAAGTGGGCTACTTTTCAGCAATTTGGTAGATTTCGACCAGGCGTTCGGGCACCGGAATGACGTTCCGGGGTTTTATGGTGCACTGCGTCAGTTCGACGCAGCGCTGCCCGACCTACTGCAACTGCTTCGCGAGGACGACCTGCTCTTCATCACGGCTGATCACGGGAACGATCCGACCACGGCGTCGACGGACCACGCGCGCGAGTGCGTGCCGTTGCTCGCGCTGGGGCGACGCGTGCATCCCGTGGCCGTCGGTCGTCGCGCGACCTTCTCCGATCTCGGGGCGACCGTCGCCGAATGGCTCGGCGTGTCGTTCCGCGGGCGCGGGACTTCCTTCCTTCCCGAACTGGTCGGCCGGTAGATGTCCGCCGACACGCGCACGACCGAGGCGCTCGGGCTGCCGGGCGATGACCGCACCATGCGGACGCTTCGCGAACGCGCGTTCGCGGCGATGGAGCGCGCCTACGCGCCGTACTCGAAGTTTCGCGTCGGCGCCGCGCTGCTCGCGTCCGACGGCAGCATTACCGAAGCGTGCAACGTCGAAAACGCATCATACCCAGTGGGGGTATGTGCCGAGCGGGCCGCCGTGGCCGCGGCGGTCGCACGGGGGAACCAGTCCTTCTCCGCGGTGTTGATCGCTACGGAAGCCGACGACCCCACCCCGCCGTGCGGCATGTGCCGCCAGATGATGGTCGAGTTTGCACCGCACCTTATCGTCATCGCTGCGACGCGCAGCGGGCGCGAGGTTCGCTGGACGCTCGACGAGCTCCTGCCGAAGGCCTTTACTCCGCTATCCATGGACCGGCGATGACCCGGAGAGAACGTTTTGCGTAAGAAGTTGCTGATGTTCGTCGCCGCCGCCGCGGCCGTCCTCACGGCCGCCGCGAGTGCCGAGAATCCCGAGGGCGGCGCCGCCTGCCCGCTGCTCTGTCCGGAGCAGTCGACCGCGCTGCGCGACACCATCGTCGACGCGGTGGTCTTCGACACCACCGTCACGGGATTGCCGCCGATCGGCGGTGAGCGGTTCCTGATGCTCGCCTCGCACGGCGACACGCTCGACACGCGCGTGATCGTCCGCTTCGACACCCTCCCGCAGACGTTCACCGCGGGGAACAGCCTCGACAGCACGATCACCCGGCTCGATTCCGCGGTGCTCGTGATGCCGATCGTCAAGCCGGACACGGCCCACCGTCCGAAGGGGCCGATCACGATCGAGGCGTACAACGTCGACTCGATCCCGCCCGACTCGGTGACGATTCCGACCGACACGGTCGCGTCGGTGATCACGACGCTCTTCCGTCCCGGTCGCCTGATCGGCTCGCGGACGTTCGCGCCGGAGTCGCTGCTCGACACGCTGCGCCTGCCGCTGTCCACCGACAGCGTGCTCACGCGCGTGAAGAACGGCACCCGTCTGCGCGTCGGATTGCGGCTCCTGACCTCGAACGGCCAGGGATACAACATCCAGATCGGCAGCACTCAGACGGCCGCGCCGTCCACGCTTCGCCTCAAGGCGTCGCCCGATACGGCGGCGAAGGCCGTCGTCATCACCCCGCTCTCGAACACTCCGAAAGGCCAGGACTTCCTCGCCGGCCCGCTCGCCGACTACTCGATCGTCGCGAAGGGCGCCACCGGAAACGTCCCGGGCGTGATCGGCGTCGGCGGCGTGCCGTCGCGCCGGACGCTGCTGCGCTTCGACATCCCGTCGCGGATCATCGACTCGACGACGGTGGTGCGGGCGTCGCTGCTCATCACGCAGAAGCCGAATCGCGGCGTGTCGCAGCGCGACTCGATCTACGTCTTCCCGTCGGCGGTGCTCGCGCAATCCTCGGTCACCGACGTGCGCAACCTGCTCCAGTTCGTGAGCGCGCAGGGCACGTTCGGGCTCGATTCGCTCAAGCTCGCTCCGGGCGACAGCGGCGTGCGCTCGTTCGAGATCGTCACGCTCGTCCGCACCTGGAGGGGCAACTCGCCCGAGCTGAGCCCGCGCGCGCTCGCGCTGCGGAGCAGCTCGGAAGGCTCGCTCCCGGGCCAGGTCGATTTCTTCTCGACGAAGGCGGCTGTCGCGTCGGTCCGCCCGCGCCTGCGCATCACTTACGTTCCGCAGACCACGGTCGGACTGCCATGATTCGTCACTCCCGTTGGATCGCGGCGCTCGGCGTCGCCATTGCCGCACCGGCCGTCGTGTCGGCGCAGGCCAATCTCAGCACGCAGGGCTTCGGCTATCCGCCGGGGCAGCTCAGCAGCCGCGCGCTCGGTACCGGCGGAGCGGTCGCCGAGATCGATCCGCTGACACCGCTCAATCCGGCGACGATCGCGCTGCATGCGAACAAGATCGTCACCTTCCAGATCGAGCCCGAGTTCCGGAAGCTCCAGGCGAACGGCACCTCGGAGCGCACGTCGATCGCGCGCTATCCGAACGTGTTCATCGCACTGCCGATCGGCGCGCGCTGGGTGATCGGCGCCGGCTCGTCGACGCTGCTCGATCGCACGGCGACGACGATCTTCGAGACGCAGCAGCCGATCGAGACGGGCGAGACCGTCCCGATGAAGACCAAGTTCCAGGTGAACGGCGCGATGAACGACGTCCGCGTCGCCGCGGCCTGGACGCCGGCGCCGTGGGTGCACCTCGGCGTCGGGGTGCACGGCATCGCCGGCAGCAACCTCGTCTCCGTCACGCAGACCTTCCCGGACACGACGCAGTTCTCGTCGTTCAATCAGTCGTTGGTGATCGGCTTCAGCGGCATCGCCGGGTCGGCCGGTGTCGACCTCACCGGCAAGCGCTGGACGCTCGGCGTCTCCGGCATGTCGAGCGGTCCGCTGCACGCGTCGATCGAGGACTCGACGCTTACCCGTGCCAACGTGCCCGCCCGCTTCGGGGCGACGCTCGCGTATACCGGCATCCCGAACTCGGCGATCGCGATCCGGACGTCGCGGATCTACTGGTCGTCGCTGAACGGTCTCGGTACGCCGGGAACGACGGCGGTCGACGCGTGGGACTCCGGCATCGGCGCCGATATCTCCGGGCCGCGCTTCCTTGGACGGACCTTCTTCTTGCGCGCCGGGGCGCGTGATCGTACGCTCCCTTTCCAGGCCGAAGGCCACGACGTGAAGGAGCAGAGCGTGAGCGGTGGCATCGGCACCAACTTCGCCAACGGACGAGTGCTCACCGACTTCGCTGCCATCTACGCTGAACGATCCGCGAACATCGCGGCGTCGGAGCACGCGTGGACGTTCAGCATCGGGCTCAGCGTTCGTCCCTGACCGTCTGCACGTGGAGCTCGCCGAACTCCCGCCGAACGCACCACTGATCCTCGTCGCCGACGACGTTCCGGCGAACGTGGAGCTGCTGTTCGATCAGCTGCACGTCCTCGGATTCCGCGCCATCGCGGCGTCCGATGGACCGTCGGCGCTCGCCGCCTGCTTCGAGCATCGTCCCGAGCTCTGCATCCTCGACGTGTCGATGCCGGCGGGCGATCTCGGTGTCGACGACCGGTCGACCGGCTTCGAGGTGTGCCGCCGCATCAAGCGCGACCCGCGCACGAAGAGCATTCCCGTTATCTTCGTCACGGCGCTCAACGACACCACCGATCGCGTCAAGGCGATCGAGGCCGGCGGCGATGACTTCCTGACGAAGCCGCACAACCGGCTGGTGCTCGGCGCGCGCGTGCGCAGCCTGCTCAAGCTCAAGGCGGCGACCGATTCGCTCGAGGACACCCTGCGGAAGCTGCGCGAAGCCGAGAAGATGCGCGACGATCTGATGAAGATGATCGTGCACGACCTCAAGACGCCGCTCACCGCTGTCCTCGCGACGATGGAGATGCTCATCGACGGCGACTTCGGCGCGCTCAGCGACGAGCAGCGGAAGATGCTCACCGATGCCGAAGGCAAGGCCGAGGATCTGCTGACGCTGATCGGCGACCTGCTCGAGGTCGCGCGCATCGAGGAAGCGTCGATGACGCTCGACCTACAGCAGATCGCCCCGGCGGCGCTGCTCAACGAGATCGTGAACGAGTGGAACATCCGCTTCCAGCAGGAGGGAGCGTCGGCCGCCGTGGACGTGAGCGACGACGCGCCGGTGTTCCGCGCCGACAAGGCGCTGCTCAAGCGCGTGCTCGGCAATCTCGTCTCGAACGCGCTCACGCATTCGGCGAGCGCGGTGACGCTGCAGCTGCTGGCGCGCCGCGAGGACGATGCGATCCTGTTCACCGTCGCCGACAACGGCCCGGGCATCCCGCCGGAATATCAGGAAGTGATCTTCCGAAAGTTCGAGCGGGTGAAGAATCAGAACATCCCGCGCACACGGAGCTCGGGACTCGGCCTCGCCTTCTGCAAGCTCGTCGTCGACGCGCACGGCGGGCGGATCTGGGTGCAGAGCGCCGGCGAGGGGAAGGGCAGCGCCTTCCACTTCTCGCTGCCGATCGAGCCCGCACATCGCGAAGTCCGAATTGCCTCGACCGGGGCCGTGCCGGCGTGAAGGTGTACCTGCGCACCTTCGGGTGTCGCGCCAACCACTACGATACCGAAGCGGTGCGCGCGATGCTCGAGGCCAACGGCCACGCGATCGTCGCGCGCGTCGACGACGCCGATCTCGCGGTGTTCAACAGCTGCGCGGTGACCGCCGACGCCGAAGCCGAGCTGCGCAAGGTCGTGCGCAAGGCGGCACGCCTGCGTCCGGAGCTGCGGAGCGTCGTCATGGGGTGCGCGGCCGCGCTCGACGAGGATCGTCCGGTGCAGCTGCGCGCGCGCTCCCTGCCGACGGTGGAGCACGTCGTCGCCGGCGCCGATCTCACGGCGATCGCCGATGCGCTCTCGCTGCGCGAGCTGCCCGCCGACATTCTCACGTCGAGTCAGGATGGAACGCGCGCGCTGCTCCGCGTCCAGGACGGGTGCGACGAGCACTGCACCTTCTGCGCGACGACGCTTGCCCGCGGCGCGAACCGCAGTCGCACGATCGACGCGCTCGTCGCCGAGGCGACGCGTCTGGCCGAACGGCACAGCGAGATCGTCATCACCGGCATTCACATCGGCACCTACGGCCGCGACGTCGGAACGTCGCTCGGCGCGCTGATGCAGCGCCTCGTGCGCGACGTGCCGGCGGTGCGCTTTCGTCTCTCGTCGATCGAGGCGACGGAGCTCGACGACGCGCTGGTCGAGCTGCTCGTCGGCGAGCCGCGGCGCCTGGCGCCGCACGTGCATGCGCCGCTGCAGTCGGGCGCAGACCGTCTGCTGAAGCGGATGGGCCGGAATTGGTATACAAGTGCTACTTATGCAGCCGCGCTCGATGCGCTCGCGGCGCGGATGCCGCTGCTCGGCCTCGGCGCCGACGTCATCACCGGCTTTCCCGGTGAGACGGCCGAGGACCACGCGGCGACCGTCGCGCTGATCGAGCGGCTGCCGTTCACGTACCTGCACGTGTTCCCCTACTCGCTGCGGCCGGGCACCGCCGCCGAGCGGCTGCCCGATCGCGTCGCGCCGGCAATCGCGCAGGCGCGCGCGGCCGAGCTCCGCGCGCTTGCTGATGCGAAGGGAGCGGCGTATCGCGCGCGGCGCGTCGGCCAATCGGCCGACGTGATCGTCGTGGGCAATGCCGGGGCGCGGGAAGGGCTCACCGGCGATTACCTGGCCGTGGACCTCGCTGATCCAACGCTGCCGCGCGGCGCACGCTTCTACGGGACGCTCGACACCGGCGAGTCGCGGCTCGTCGCGATGTAAGCATTTCGTCGACACGCCGACGCTCTGCTGATCCGAGCTCGTGTGTGGCACGAATGTGGCCCTCGCCTGGTATACCACCCCAGATGCGAGAATCCTCATGAAGCTGTCCATCATCGGCGCGGCGGCGATCGTCGCGCTTTCCTCGCGGCGTGCCGATGCGCAGGGCATGTACAACCTGCGCGCCGGCGTCGACGCGCGCATGGCTCGTCCCGCCGCGACGACGTTCGCGCCCATGGCCGCGTCCCCGTCTCAGAACGGCGTCAGTCGCAAATCGCTCGCGATCGGCGCCGGCGTCGGTGCCCTGATCGGCGGCGTCGCCGGCGGGCTGGCGGTGAACAACTCGAAGTTCTCGAAGAACGAAGCCGCCGGCCTTTTCATCCTGATGGGCGCGGGGATCGGCGGAGTCGTCGGGGCGGGCCTGGGCATGGCCGTGGTCGCTTTCGCCCTCCCCTGATCGGGGCTCCCGCAGCGCAAAGCGCGATCCCACGCTATCTTACAAGGCTATGACGGATCCGCGCCCCACCGTGTACGTCGAGACGTACGGCTGCCAGATGAACGTGAGCGATTCCGAGCTGATGCTCGGCAAGCTCGCCGCGCATGGCTACGA
>CBHWBX010000172.1:0-8431 GCA_966111935.1 uncultured Gemmatimonadaceae bacterium | reverse complement strand
CGGCGCGCCAGAGCATCTCGCTCGCGAACACCTTGCAGCACGCCGCCTCGAGCGAATAGTCGGCCTCCTGCCCGCCGGCGAGGTGCGCGAGCTCGCCGAGCATCGACTCCGACGCATACACGTCCGACGCCGAGCGCGCGAGCTTCCGCTGGGTGATCTCGAATTCGGCGATCGGCTTGCCGAACTGCACTCGATTCGACGTGAACGACGCCATCTCCGCGACCAGATGCTTGGTGCCCGCGGTGCTTCCCGCGGCGAGCGTGAGACGCCCGCCGTTGAGCACGTGCACGGCGACCGCGAAGCCCTTGCCGACGGTGCCGAGCACGTGGTCGGCCGGCACCTGGAGATTGTCGTAGGTCAGCTCGGCCTGCGTCGATCCGCGAATGCCCATCTTGCGAAAGGTGCCGGTCACCTTGAAGCCGGGCATGTCCGGCCGGATGATGAACGCTGTCGGCCGCTGCACCGTTTCGCCGTGCCGCTCGGTGAGCGTCTGCGCGAACGTCGCGATCACGCCGGCGCGATGCCCGTTGCCGATCCACTGCTTCTTGCCGCTCAGGACCCAGTGATCGCCCTCGAGCCGCGCCGTCGTCTTGATGTTCTGGGCATCCGATCCGATGTCCGGCTCGGTCAGCGCATACGCCGCGAGCGTCTCGCCGCGCGCGAGGATCGGCAGATAGCGCCGCTTCTGTTCCTCGTTGCCGAACAGCACGATCGCCTTCGACCCGAGCCCGCAGTGCACGCCGATCAGCACGGCGAGCGACGCATCGAGCCGCGAGACTTCACCGAAGACGCGTGCATAGCCCGTGACCGACAGCCCCGCACCGCCGTACTCGCGCGGAATGGTGAGCCCGAGCAGCCCATTCGCCGCCAGCGCCTCGATCGTCGCCTCGGGGATCGTCTCCTCCTCGTCGAACCGCGCCGAGTCGATCAACCCGTCCCGCTGCATCTGCCGAAGCGCGTCGATGAAACTCCGGACCTGCCTCGCCTCGTTGGGATCGGTGCGGTCGAGCGGGTCGGGGTAGGGGAAGAGGACGGCGTCGTGGAGGGCGCCGGAGAAGATGCCGCGGACGAAAGAGGGCATGAAAGAACGTTATCAGGGTTGGTAAAGGGGCTGACGGCGCGACCGAGGGGGAAAGAACCGAGCCAGCCGAACCCCGCATTCCGCCGTTGGCAAGGATTCGGTAAACCCCTTTCCTCTCCCTGATCTTCCCGGCTTTATAGAGTATGCGTCGTTCCCCCCGCCTCATCGGCACCGTGGGCCTGCTCGTCCTCGCCCTCGTCGTCTGCGCCGTCCTGGCCTATCAGGCCTGGGACGCCGCGCGATCCGTGCAGCGGACGGCGGACAACGCGCTCAACGACTATGCGAAGATCGCCGACTGGCAGCTCGCCCAGCAGGCGAAGAACGCCCTGCTCACCCAGGTCGTGGCCTCGCTCGTGTCACCGGCGACGCGGGTCGTCCCGGACTCGCTCGAGGCGAGCGTCCTGACGCCGGGCCAGGTCGAGGACGAAGCGCGGCGGATGGGCGAGTGGTGCAACTGTCTGCGCGGGGTTCGGTATTTCTTCCGCTACGACTGGCGCGAGGGGACGTTCCGGACCACCGCGACCGACCTGCCCGACGACGACCTCGCCTGGGCCCGCGACACCATCGTCGCGTTCGCCAAGCGGATGGCGCCCCCCGATCGCGGGATTCTGACCTTCGGGTCGCCGGGCGGCAGCAGCCCGATGAAGAATCTCGCGGTCATCCTCACCAACGACTCGTACGCGATGCTCTTCGGCGAGCGAAGCGGTCGGTCGGAGCTGCTCGTTTTCGTCGTCGCGCGCGAGCCGCAGAAGGGCGAGCCGGTCGTGCTCTACGGCTACGCCACCGAACCCTGGTCGTACATCGCGCCGGTCCTCGACAACATTCGCGGAAAGGGCACCGGACGAAACACGCTCCTCCCCGAGCCGCTCATCCGCGGCCTCGATCCGGATTCGATCCTCTCGATCTCCGTCACGACGCTCGCCGGACGCGAGGTCTACAAGTCCGGCTGGGTCGCCCCCCGCTACAGCCAGGCCGACACGATCGAGCCGAACTTCGGACGCCTCATCCTGCGCGCGAGCGTGAACCCGCGCTTCGCCGGCAAGCTGCTCGTCGGCGGGTTGCCGAGCGATCGCCTGCCGCTGCTCATCGCCCTCTTCGCGATCGCCGCCGGGCTGCTCACGGTGTCGCTGCTCCAGCTCCGCAAGCAGCAGGAGCTCGCGCGCCTGCGCACCGAGTTCGTCTCCGGCGTCTCGCACGAGCTGCGCACGCCGCTCGCGCAGATTCGCTGGTTCGCCGAGCTGCTCTACATGGGGAAGCTGCGCACCGAGGAAGAGCGTGCACGCTCGGCGTCGATCATCGACCAGGAAGCGCGGCGGCTCACCTATCTCGTCGAGAACGTGCTGAACTTCTCGCGCGGCGAGAAGGGTACCAATCGCGTCGCGCCGGTGCCGGCGGATCTCGATCACGAGATCAGCGAGGCGCTCGAGCTGTTCGCACCGCTCGCTCGCGCGCGCCAGATGTCGATCGCCGAATCGCTCGAGGCGAACGCCATCGTGCCGCTCGATCCCGATGCGCTGCGGCAGATTCTCCTCAATCTCCTCGACAACGCGGTGAAGTACGGCCCAAGCGGACAGACGATCACCGTCGGCTCGGAGCTCACCGCCGAGCGCGCGCGCATCTGGGTCGAGGATCAGGGGCCCGGCATCCCGCACGCCGATCGCCAGCGGGTCTGGGAACCGTACGTGCGCCTCTCGCGCGCCGCCGAATCAAGCACCGGCGGGAGCGGCATCGGGCTTTCCGTCGTGCGCGAGCTCGTGACGTTGCACGGCGGACGGACGCGCGCCGAAGGCGGCCCCGGAGGGCGCGGCGCGCGCATCGTCATCGAGCTGCCGCTCACGCAGCACAGCACCGATCGCCCAGGCGGCGAACACGCCGCTGTCGATTCTTCCCTGCAACTCAAGGCGGTCCCATGACGTATGTCTCGCTTGCGGACTCTTCGTCCACCACGGGCACCATTCCAACCACCATGCCCCGTATTCTCATCGTCGAAGACAATCCTGATCTCGCCTTCGGGCTGCGGACCGGCCTCGAGATCGAGGGCTACGAAGTGCAGCTCGCCGAGAACGGCGAGCTGGGGCTCGAGCGCGCGCGCAACTGGCACCCCGACCTCGTCATGCTCGATCTGATGCTGCCGGGGATGGACGGCTATCGCGTGCTGCGCACGCTCCGCGAAGGCGGTTCCGACGTCCCGGTGCTCATCCTCACCGCGCGCGGCGAAGAAGCCGACAAGGTCCTCGGCTTCCGCCTCGGTGCCGACGACTACGTCACCAAGCCGTGCGGCGTGCTCGAGCTGCTCGCGCGCGTCGGCGCGCTGCTTCGCCGGTCGCGGATCGCCGAGCAGCGGACCAATGTGCCGGCGGACGCGATGGAGCGGTTCGGATCCGTCGAGATCAATCCGGCGTCGCGGACCGTGACGAAGGATGGCGTGCCGGTTGCGCTGAGTCCGAAGGAGTTCGATCTGCTGCTCGCGCTCGTCCGTCGTCGCGGCGCGGTGGCATCGCGCGTCGAGCTGCTGCGCGAGGTCTGGGGCCATCGTGTCGAGGTGATGACGCGAACCGTGGACATCCATATCGCCGAGCTTCGTCGCAAGCTCGAGGACGATCCCTCGCAGCCGAAACACATTCTGACCGTGTGGAAGGCGGGCTACCGTCTCGAGGCGTAATACACAGGTGTTTGCCCGCAACGGATGGGGCATCGCTGTTGCAGTCAATGCGGTCGGACATGATTAAACAAATGTGATCGTGATCACACCGCATTCGAAGTTTCGCCGGGCCCCGCGCACAGTCGTCGCGGGGTCGCTCGCCGCGATGCTGCTCGTCGTCGCCTGTCACCGGCAGCCGCCGGCGAGTGCGCCGGCTCCGACGCCGGCGAAGCCCGCGCCGGCGCGGCCGGCGCCGGTCGCGATCAACAGCGGCACGTCGCTCGTCCGCGCGATGCACGATCGGTATCCGGATTGGTACCGCACGCTGACGTTCGTGCAGAAGACGACGCTCTATCGTCCGAACGGCGGCGAGATCGCGCAGACCTGGTATGAAGCGGCATCGCTCCCCGGACGCCTGCGCATCGACACCGACCTCTCGGCGAAATCGGGGACGTTGTTCGCGCGCGATTCGATCTTCGCGATCTCCGGCGGCAAGCTCGTTCGCGCCGACACCGGATTGAATGAGTTGCTCGTGCTCGGCTTCGACGTCTATACGCAGAGCGCGGCGCGCACGGAGGCGCAGCTGCGGCGGCTCGGCTTCGACCTGTCGCGGTTCCACGAGGGAAGCTGGCAGGGACGTCCCGTGTACGTCGTCGGTGCGACGCGCGGCGACACGCTCACCAAGCAGTTTTGGGTCGATCGGGAGAACCTGCTGTTCGTGCGGCTGCTCGAGCGCGGACCGCGCGGGCGCGTCGACCTGCGGTTCGATCAGTACGAACGCCTTGGCCGCGGGTGGATCGCGATGGAAGTGCTGCAACTGGTGAACGGCAAGCCGACGCTGCGCGAGGAGTATTCCGATCCGCGCGCCGACGTCGCGCTGCCCGAGGCCCTGTTCGATCCGCGGCAATGGACGACGACGCACTGGGCGCGACCCGGCCGGTCGCGGGAGGATTAGAGATGTCTGACAACACGTCGTGCGGCTACGCGGCGTCGGCGACTCCCCATTGACGGCGAAGCGCGCCCGCCGGAACGCATGGACCGTCGTTGCCGCCCTGATCGCGCTCCTGGCGGCGATCGGCACCGTCGTCTCGCTCAGCCAGGCCGCGCCCGAGCGGTGGATGCACGTCGCCATCAACATCGCGACGCTCGCCATGCTCGGTGTGCTGCTCGGGCTCGTGCGACAGAACCTCTCCGGGACCTCGGCGCTCGCGCGCGCGAACGACGTCCTCGCCGAAGCGGTCGCCCATGCGCAGGAAGCGCAGGCGCGCGCGGAAGCGGAGGCGCACCAGAAAGCACGGCTCGCCGCCGTGCTCGATGCGGCGCTCAGCAACGCGCCGGTCGCGTTTGCCTTCTTCGATCGCGAGCTTCGCTTCCTGCGCGTGAACAACACCTTCGCCGGATTCACCGGCGAGAATCCCGCCGATCACATCGGTCTCAGCCTCGCGGAGATCGATCCGGCGGTCGCGCGCCAGGTCGAGCCGCGGTTGCGTGAGGTTCTCGCGAGCCGCGAGCCGGTGTGCAACGTCGAATTTCGAATGACGACGCCGGGCGTGAAGGTCGAGATGAAGAACCTCCTCGCGAGCTATTACCCGATCGTCACGCCCGACGGAGAGCTGTTCGGAATCGGCGCGGCGGTGATCGACGTGACCGAGGTGAAGACGCTCGAGGAGCAGCTGCTCCAGGCGCAGAAGATGGAAGCGGTCGGCCGGCTCGCCGGCGGTGTCGCGCCCGACTTCAACAATCTGCTCACCGTGATCAGCAGCTACGCGGAGCTGATCCAGTACGACCCGGCGATGGAAGCGCGCGAGGAGCTCGTCGAGATCCAAGGCGCGACGAAGCGGGCCGCGAAGCTCACGCGCCAGCTGCTCGCCTTCAGCCGCCGCCAGGCGATGGAGCCGCGGATCGTCAACCCGAACGACGTCGTGCGCGGCGTCGAGTCGATGATCCGCCGCCTGCTCGACGGGAACATCACCGTCGTCTGCACGCTCTCTCCGGAGACGCCGCTCATCCGCGTCGATCCCGGTCAGCTCGAGCAGGTCGTGATGAACCTCGCGATCAACGCCGCCGACGCGATGCCCGACGGCGGCGATCTCACCGTCGAGACCTGCGGCACCGAGGTGCGCGAAGGCCATCGCCCCGACCCGCACCTCGCCGACGGCAGCTACGCCGTGATTCGCGTGCGCGACACCGGCATGGGGATGGACGAAGCGACGATCGCGCAGATCTTCGAGCCGTTCTTCACGACGAAGGAGCCGGGCAAGGGAACGGGTCTCGGGCTCTCGACGGTGTACGGGATCGTGAAGCAGTCGAACGGCACCGTCGTGGTCGAGAGCGCGCCGGGGAAGGGGAGTGTGTTCGCGGTGTATCTGCCGTCGGCGGGGAACGAGTAACGGCGGATCGGGGATCGGGGAGCGAGGATCGAGAGCGATGCGGAACGACGTTACTCCCGATCCCCGATCCTCGATCCCCGCACCACTACACTCAACTGCTCCCCCAGCATGGCCGCCGACGCCGCCGGCAATTCACACGCGTAGTTCCGGCAGACGAACGCCGTAGCCCGTCCGTCAACGCGATCGCGCCCCCTCAACAACGCGACGTCCTCTGATTCTCCCGGCGCGCCGCCCGCGAGCACGAGCGACGGCAGAAACTCGCCCGCCACCACCCGCTCGAGCGCGCGGAAATCCTCGGTGCCCGGCGAGCCGACGAGCGCGACCTCGATCGCCCCGTTTAACAACATGTCCGCGTTGCCGAGCATGTGTCCGAACGCCGAGGGATAGCGCGCCATCGCCGGGGCGAGCGTCTCGAGCACGTACGTCGCGCGGCGGCGCGCTTCGCGGTCGTCGAACAGCTCGGCGATCCGCAGCAGCAGCTCGACGGCGAGCGACGTCCCGGACGGGGTCGCGTTGTCGGTGACGTCGCGCGGGCGTGTGATTAGAGTTTCGTGATCGGCGGCGGTGTCGTAGAACGCGCCGCTCGCGTCGTCCCAGAACCAGCGGACGATCGTCCGTTCCATGTCGCGCGCCCGATCCAGCCACACGCGGTCGAAGGTGAGCTCGTAGACCGCGATCGCGGCGAGGCCGAGCGATGCGTAGTCCTCGAGATAGCCGACGATCCGCGCTTCGCCCGCCTTGTACGAGCGCCGCACCCGGCCGTCGCGCACCATCGACTCGAACAGGAATGTCGCCGCGCCGATCGCCGCCTCGCGATAGTCGGCGCGATCGAACGCCCGTGCCGCTTCGGCGACGCCGCGCACCATCCACGCATTCCACGCCGTGAGCACCTTGTCGTCGAGCCCCGGCCAGACGCGCTTCGCGCGTGCGTCGTACATCCGGTGCCGCACCTGCTCGATCGTCGACGCCACGGTATGGCGATCGCCGACGACCGACAGAATGTTCGCGCCCTCGAAGTTGCCGCCGGCGGTGACGCCCCAGTATTCCGCCATCGCATCGGCGTCGGCACCGGCGACGCTGCGGAATTCGTCGAGCGACCAGACGTAGAACTTCCCCTCGTGCCCCTCGCTGTCGGCGTCGTACGAGGAATAGAATCCGCCGCCCGGCGCGCGCATCTCGCGTAATGCCCAATCGATCGTCTCTTCCGTCACACGGCGCACCTCCTCGTCGCCCGTCGCCTGCCAGAGATGCGCGCCGAGCCGGATGAGCAGCGCGTTGTCGTAGAGCATCTTCTCGAAGTGCGGCACCAGCCACTGCGCATCCACCGAGTAGCGCGCGAAGCCGCCGCCGATCTGATCGTAGATCCCCCCGCGCGCCATCGAGCGGAACGAATGCAGCACCATCTCACGAGCGTGCTCCACGCCGCGCCGCGCCGCGTAGCGCAGCAGGAAGTCGAGCGACATCGTCTGCGGAAACTTCGGCGCGCCGGAGAACCCGCCGTGCGTCGGATCGTAGAACCGCTCGAGCGCCGCGTACGCGCTGTCGAGCATCGCGCGATCGAGCGGACCCGCGCTGTGCGTCTGCGCGACGGCCGTGTGGTACATCTCGCGCACGGACGCCGCGGTGCGCGCGACGTCGTCGGGCTTCGACGCGTACGCGTTGGCGACGGAGTCGAGGATCCTCGTGAACGACGGCATCCCCGGCCGGTCGTCCTTCGGGAAGTAGGTGCCGCCGTAGAACGGCACGCCCTCCGGGGTGAGGAACATCGTCATTGGCCAGCCGCCGTGGCCGGTCATCGCCTGCACCGCCTGCATGTAGATGCCGTCGAGGTCGGGCCGCTCCTCGCGGTCGACCTTGATGTTCACGAATCGCTCATTCATGAGCGCCGCGGTGCGCGGATCCTCGAACGACTCGTGCTCCATGACGTGGCACCAGTGGCACGCCGCGTAGCCGATGCTCAGCAGGATCGGCTTGTTCTCGCGCTTCGCCCGCTCGAGCGCCTCCGGACCCCACGGATACCAGTCGACCGGATTGTTCGCGTGCTGAAGCAGATAGGGGCTGGTTTCGTGAGCGAGTCGATTGGGCATTGTGAGAAGCAGGGCGGATCGTCAGTTTTTCGGCACGCAGGACTCACGCCCAAACTATACCGCCTTGCCTCGCTCCAAATCGCGCGATCGGTCGCCGAGCGGCTCCGCGACCCCCACCACTGCGCGGCGCCCGCGCCTCCCCTGGATCCCGATCGGCCTCACGGCCGCGCTGCTCGTAACGGCCGCGTTCGCCGTCGAGCCGATCCGCGACGCCGCGACGCTCGGACCGGTT
>CBHWBX010000171.1:0-8463 GCA_966111935.1 uncultured Gemmatimonadaceae bacterium | reverse complement strand
GATCAGCCGTCGAAGCGCGACGACGCGCCGTGGGTGCCATGGGAGTTCGTGAGCCCGAACTACTTCCGTACCTTCGACATTCCGATCACGCACGGGCGACCGTTCGCGTCGAGCGACATCCGCGGATCGGCCAGAGTGACGATCGTGAACGAAACCCTGGCCCAGCGTTTCTGGCCCGGCCAGGATCCACTCGGCAAGCAGCTCGTACAGACCGTGAATGGCTCGTCGTGGACCGTGGTCGGGGTCGCGCGCGACACGCACTTCCGCGAGTTGAAGGATGCCGGGCCGGTCGCGTACTTCGACTGGGATCAGGCGGAGCCGTTCTGGAACGGCATCGTCGCCGTGCGCACCAGCCGCCCGCTCGGCGTGATGCTGCCCGCGTTGCGCTCGGCGACGCGCGATGCCGACCCGACCCTCGCCATCTGGTGGTCACGTACGATGGACGAGCTGCTCGACGCACCGATGACCCAACCGCGCCTCACCGCCGCACTGTTCGCCGGATTCAGTCTCGCAGCCCTGCTGCTGTCGGCGATCGGACTGTACGGGGTGCTGGCATCCACGGTCCGGCAGCAGACGCGTGAGATCGGCGTGCTAATCGCGCTCGGCGCGACAGCAACGGACCTTCGACGCCTCGTGCTTGGCGACGCGTTGCGCGTCGTCGTGGCTGGCGCCGTGATCGGGACAGTTGGCGCACTCGCAGGCGGACGCCTGCTCTCGGCACAACTCTTCGGCGTTGCGCCCGCAGATCCCGCCACGATCGGATGCGCCGCCGGACTGCTCGTCTTCATCGGCGCCTGCGCGGCGTATGCACCGATGCGGCGCGCGACCACCATCGACCCCGTCGAGGCGCTCCGCGCCGAGTGAGGCGTGATCGTCCAAGGCGCGTGATAGAGTACCTCGGCTGGTAGCCCGCTCGCCATACCGCCGATGCAGCGATGTCGGCGGCTGACTCGGATGCGCGCTGGAGATCGCTCGCGGGAGGCCGCATGGTAGGCCCGCCGTGTGGCGTCAGCTTCTCGGCGATGGGCAGGAGGTCCGTCGTGCCGTTACCGGGTGCGCCGCGGATCCAACATTGTCGCTGAATGCGACGATCGACCCAACGAGATCAGTGCCGCGAAGCACCACGTTCAGCGCGAATCCCGCCATCGGAAGTGGTCGTGATACGAGAATTCGTGGTTCCTTGTCGGAGGTGCGTTGCCACGTCGAGAATAGTTCACTTGAACGCGTCTTGAAGTAGGTCGCCAGCTCGAGGGCGGCGAGCCGCGTCTGATCGGGATCCGGCTCGCTCGTGAGCTCGAACGTCGTTGGGCCGCGGGGGATAGGTATGATCTTGGCCAACGCCGAATCGAATCGCCACGACCCATCGACCAATCGGTAGCATCCGGCGACGCGTTTGGCCAACGCCAGGTCAGCTGACCACGGTGAGGTCGAAGGGAGATCGGCCGATTCGGCTGCCTTGCCACATTCCCGAGGCGTGAGGACGGCCGGAGCGCGAGGGCCGGGCGGCTCCTTGGTCCACCACTGCGCATTCGCATTCGGCTCCGGCTGACCATCGCTCAGCGCTACAATCTCGCCTAGGAGCACGTTGCCCGATTGTGGGATCAATTGTGCGATCGTACGCGAGACGCCATTGCTCCAGGTGAGTCGCACGTCGTCGCCCGCCATTAGCCAGCGTGATGTTGCGAGCCAGGCGCTCGGACGAGAATCCTGTATGGTCGGCGAAACCCGCCACCCACCGCCGTGCTCGACCGGGACAGTGTCGAGCCGCACGCTGCTGGGAAGCGTCCGGGGGTGCGCGCCTGGCGACCAGAGCCCGATCGAAACGGTATAGCAACCGGCGAACCGTGAGGGCGCCGCGACTTGTCCACGAACCACATGCAGCGCACCCGCCATCGGGATGAGACACAACGCCAGTAGGCCACGCGCCATCGGTACTCCCCCTCTCTAAAGCCATTATCCGCTACGTCGGCTGACGTCCCAGCGACGCATCGGGGGGCCTCGCTAAGGCAATATCGCAGCACGCCGGATCTCGTGGATGCGCTCATCCTCCAATCGTCCTTCGACGATCTCCGAACCGAGCAACGCGAACAGACGCCCGTCGAAAAACAGAGGGCGGGAGTTACCGTACCAATCCACGCACGAGGCGACACACGAATCGTGCGTCGATTCGGAGGTCGGCCGCGCCTCCAACCGGCCGAGGGACCGAAAGTCACCGTCGTCGTTCCGCAAGAAGACGACCGCCGCTGATTCGTCGATCAGGTGCTTCCAACCGGGCTCGCCACGGCCGCGCACGGGGAGGCCAAGCATCCCATGGTCCGAATCGCGCCCATCCTGTTTGTAGAAGAATGCGTGACTCCGCAGCTCGCCTTGTGATAGACCACTAATTGAGTACTCGTCGTCCTTGAACGGACGGTCGCCAAGCCGAATCGCTGTAAAATGGATCGCCGTCGTATCGCCTCCGACGACCACCGCGCGGCGACCCATGGCCTCGATGCGGTCAACCGGGGATTGAAGGGCAACGCGGGTGATCTCGCCGCCGTCTGTTGGTACGACGACGACGAACGAGCCTGCAGCGCGAGGGCGGCCCCATGAATTGCCCGCGCCGTAGAGCAAGTAGTTGCCGACGAAGCGGTCATGAAGGTCGGTGCCTCGTGTGGGCGATGGAAGCGGGCGATATGCGCCCGGCAGCGCCTCACGCGTACCATCGACGAATCGGGTCAGTGGCAATTGTAGCAGTGCCAGTCCGCCCGATCCGATCTCGGGCCCCCACATGGCGTCGCCCCACCGGTTCGCCTGCAGCAGCACATTGAGGACCCCGTCCTGCTCCAGGAATGAGAATTGATCGATCGGGGTACCGCGTGTGAGGATTGCGGAGGGCTGTGCGCCGTCGAGTGGCATTCGGATGATCGTCGACGCGTCCGCGTCGCTCGCTCGGCAGTCGGGGCGACACCAGGCTGGAGCTGATGCAGCGATGTAAACTGCGTCGGGAGAGACATAGAAGGAGCGTGATGATGGCCCGATTACCACGGTGGACTCACAAGCGACTTCGATAGCGGCGAGATCGCACATGGTCACGGTGTGCAGGGCCTGAGCAATCTTCGCGGAGTCCGCGCCGGCGAATCGGTAGACTCTTCGGGCGGTGGCCGTTGGGTGGAACCCACCGGTGTCGCTCTCACTCCGCCAGCGGCGCAGCGCTGGGAGAGCATTCAGGGGGTGCGCGCTATCTCCATAGAATGCGAGCGGTGAGTAGAAGATGAGATGCGTGCCCACAAGCCGAGAGGCATAATTGCGCGACGAGTAGTAGTCGTTGCTCCGCAGGTCATACGTCGCCTCGTATGAAATCTTTCCGTCGCGGTCGATGTGGAAGAGACCGAGCTCCGTGCCACCACGCCGGTACGAGTAGCCAACGACGACGATGCGATCGCCGGCGATGAGCATTTCATCATACCAGTCGCCGGAGGCATCGATTCCGGGTCCGTAGGCGTTGATGGCGGACACCGGGCGCAACCGACCGGCGCTCACATCCACGCTGAACAGCCGCCCACGGCGCAGGACCACGAGATGGTCGCCGTGTCGTTTGACGATGTCGCCTTCATCAACTCCGTCATGCTGATTGTTCGTGATCGTGGCAGACGCAGCCTCGGAGGCGCTCGAGACGACTACTTCCTGAAGCGCCATGACTGACGCGCACAGTGGAAGCCGCATCGTCACTCGGTCGCCGCGGGTCACGGTCACGCTGAATGTGCGCATTCCGTATCCGATGCGCCGAACGGTCAGTGTGAGCTTGGCCGGCGTGGCAGAGAACCTCTGCCGGAACAGCGACCTCGAAGGCACCGCTATCTGACGTGGACACGCCGCGCTGAATTGTGCCGAGCGTCACGCGAGCATCCGCAAGGAGGACACTCGGGCCGGTGACGATGCCCTTCACAATGGCCGGACCGCTGCCCCGTTTGGTCGAGTCGATACTGGTGCTCGATGCATACTCGCAGGGTGCACTGGCCCACGCCGAGGACCTCGGCATGGCGCGAAGATAGGCGGCCAGCCCGATCTCGGATGAAAACGAGCGAAGGAGGGGTTTGTCGCCGGCCTGCGCAAGTATCTCATGCGGGAGCGACGACAGCGCCATCATCCAGACGACGCTCATAAGACGGTTAGCGCGACTGTTCATAATATTATAACAGCGCCTCACGCCGGACGGTCACACAGGGTCGCATCGTCGCCAAATGCCCGCCGCTGCGGGGAGCGGATCGTGATGTGACGCCTGCGGAACGACGTTGTACCTATGGAGCCGAGAATTACATTATTTGTATGATGCACCTGCTGAAGCGGTTTCGGCTCGCGAGCGCATTGTCTTTGGGCGCGATGATGCTGACGGCTGCTTGCGACGCGCGCCAGCCGACGTCGATCGGCAGTGTGTCTCTCGTTGATTCCATCGTCGTGCGGCGGCTAAAGTTCAGCGATTCGACCGCTGATACAGTTACGGCGGCGGTCCCGCTCGCCATTTACCTCTTTCCGCACGACGGTGCATCGCTTCTGGGCGTCGAGCTGCACTTGCGCGCGGAAGGCGGCAGCACAGTCGATCAAGACAGCGTGCGGCTCGCCGGATCCACCGCCGTCCGTGTGCAGTGGACGTTGGGCGTTCGCCCAGGACCGCAGCGGCTGACGGCGTCGGTGGGCGAACGGTTGGCGACGTTCTCGATCGCGACACACGCCGGCCATCCGGATACGCTCCTGATGTCGGATAGCCTGCCAACACGGCTGCGGGTCGGTGACACCGTCACGTTTCCATCGATCCAGGTCGCGGATCGGTTGGGTAACCCCGTGCGCTCCCCTCCAGTATTGGTATTGGTCGTGGCAGGCGGCGCTGAAGCCGTCTTACACCCGATTTCGTCGGGCATTCTTGCGCCCAGCGCGAGCGACTCGAATGGAGTCGTGACGCTTCCGCGCGCCATCGTGACCGCAAAGGCTGGAACCGGCAATATCGTGTACACGTGGACGGCGGCGGTTCCATTCTCGGTAAGGGACAGCCTCGGAAACGGGAGCGCGGGGACGATGGGGATCAGTGGCACTCGCTCACAGCCCGTGGTATTCGTCGCCGGGCCACCCGCACAGATCGTTCCTGGATGGCCGCAGCTGACGGCCATCTTTGCCGCGCCGGGAAGCACGTACATCGCACTCCTCACAATCACGGACGTTGGTGGCAATCCGCTGCCGAATGTCGCGGTGAGCGACAGCGTCGTCAGCGGTGGCGGAACGGCGCCAGCGTCGGTCGTTTCTGACGCCAATGGGGTGGCCCACGTTCCGTTCACCACCGGTCCGCTCCGCGGCGCGAACACGATTCATTTCTACGCGCCGTGGCTTCCGGTCTGCGAACCGCCAATCCCTTGTCACCAGCTGACAGTGTTCACGTTCTGACGGCTGAGCCACGCGCCCGGGGCGCGGATCACGTCTGGGGAGCTTACGAAATATGGTCTGGCCGGCGAATCCCCGGCCATACCTTTTCACTATGCCCGAGGTCGGACTCGAACCGACAAGACCCGAAGGTCGGGGGATTTTGAGTCCCCTGCGTCTACCAATTCCACCACTCGGGCGAACGGTGGAATGTAGTCGCGTTCCGACCGCCGCTCAATGTTGGTGCGGCGGTGCCCCGCCCTGTCGGGCGCCACGGCCGCGCTCCTGCCCGAGCTGATTGATGCGCCGGGTGAGCTGATCGCGCAGCGCGAAGTATTTCGCCCGTTGCACCGGCGTCAGGAACGTCGCCAGCTCCTTCTGCTCGGCCTCGAGCACGTCGGCTCGACGACGCTGCGCGCGCACGAGCTGCGTCAGATAGCCGTCGACCTTCGCCTGGTCGGGCGTGCCGACGGAATCCTCGAGGACCGCACGCAATCCCTGGCGCGCCGCCCGCTCATCCTGGTTGATCGAGTTGCGCTCCTTTTGAAAGCGATTGTCCACCTGGGTCAATCGCTTCGACTGCTCGTCGTTGAGCGCAAGGTGCTTGCGCACGACGTCGGAGAACGCCTTGCGGACCTGGCCCGCGAGTGCCCGCTGACGCGGATTCGGCGCGTCGGCGCCGCGTTGCGCTTCGGCGACGCCGCCAAGAGTGAGCACGAGACCGAACGCGAGCGGAGTGAACCGACCGATCATACGCCCTCCGACGCGACGCGCGCGTCGACACGAATCGTCACCGGCTCAGGCTCGACCGCCGGCAACGCCTTCAGATTCTGAACGTCCTCGAGCAGCGCGCCGAGCTGCGACTCATCGAGCTCGCCAAGGCGGCTGTCGTTGCCGATCTCCGTCACGTTCTCGACCTCCGCCGCGGCCGTGGCGTTGCTCGGCAGCGCCGTCGCAATGGGCTGCCCCGCGTCGGGCGATGTCTGCATCGCCGTCGGCGCGGTCGCGCCCGCCGTCGGAACTCCGCTCGCCGGCTGACCGTTCCGCATCAGCGCGAACGAGCCGCCGCCGGCGATCATCAGCGTCACCGCCGCGGCGACGCGCCAATCCGACCAGACCCGGCGACGCGGCGCGAGCGGAAGGACGTTCGCCGACGGCGTCGCAACGCGCGGTGCCGGTGCCTTGGGAAGCGCGCCGACGATGTACGCGACGTCGACTCGCGGCGTGCGCCGTGACGACATCGCCAGCACGTCGCGCAGCAGCTGGAGCTCATCTCGACAATCGACACACCCGTCGACGTGCGCGACCACGACTACCCGAACGCTCGCATCGAGCCGCTCGTGCAGCAGGTCGGGCAACAGATCGCGGATCTCCGCGTTGGTACAGTCATTCATCGAGAAACTCCTTCACAGCACGCATCGCGTTGTGGTAATGCACTCGCGCGGCCCCTTCCGTCGTTCCGACCGCTTCCGCGATTTCCTTGTACGACAACCCTTCGGTCACCCGAAGTGTGAACACTTCCTTCTGCGTCGGCGAGAGGCGATCGACCGCGTCGCGCACGCGCTTCTGCGTCTCGTCGGCGACGACGTTGTCGAGCGCGTCATACTCCGTGGCTACGTCGTTCTCCTGCACCTCGCTGCGATCCCGTCGTCGCTTCTCCGACCGTCGCCGGTCGAGGAGGAGCCGGCGCTCGATCGTGAAGAGCCAGGTCCGAAACGAGCTGTCACCGCGAAAGCCATCGAGCGAGTTGAACGCCCTGACGAACGTATCCTGCACCAGCTCGTCGACCTCATTCCGCTCGCCCGAGCTCACGGCGAACCGCGCGAGCGCCGTCGAATGTCGCTCCACGAGCTCGCTCGCCGCGCGATCGTCCCCGGCTTTCCACCGGGCGATCAGCTCGCGGTCTCGCTCGTCGTCGGCGCGCGTCTCCGTTGCGGACCCCACCCCCGATTCGCTCATGCTCCCGTAATGGTAGACGCCGGAAGGCGCGGCACGTTAAGGTGTTTACTCTCAGGCAAATACATGCAATCCATGAGCGAAGCGACACGGGTGCAGCGCATCGGACATCGCGGTGCGAAGCGCGAGCTGCCGGAAAATACCATTCCCGCCTTCCAGCGCGCGTTCGAGCGCGGGGCCGACGCCATCGAGCTGGACGTCCACGCGACGGCGGACGGCGTCGTCGTGGTCCACCACGACCGCTCGCTCCGTTCGGCCGAGGGCGGGCTCCTGGAGATCAGCAGGACGCCGTGGGCCGAGCTCGCCAGGGTCGAGCTGGCGCCGGGGATCGGCATCCCGCGCCTCACCGATGTGCTCGCCGCGACGCCGGCCGGCGCGACCGTGTACGTCGAGATCAAGGGCGAGGGCATCGAACGAGCGGTCGCGGCGGTCATCGGGGTCAGCGGCGTCAGCTGCGCCGTCCATTCTTTCGATCACGCGGCGGTCGAGCGGATGCAGAAAATCGCCCCGGCGATTCCACGCGGCATCCTGTTCGAGCACGCCGGACAGGACGTGCTCGGCGCGATGCAACGCACCGGAGCGCGCGACGTCTGGCCGCATTGGAAGCTCGTCGAACGGCCGCTCGTCGATCTGGTTCACGAGGCCGGCGGGCGCGTGCTCGTCTGGACGGTCAACGACGTCGACGTCGCCGAGCGTCTGGCGATACTCGGTGTGGACGGCCTATGCGGCGATGACGTACGGATCTTCGACCGATTACGGCGTTGACGTGCCGGGCGTGCCCGGGGCTCCAGTCGTTTTCCGCTGCGTCGCGGCTTCCGCGACCAGCGTGTCCAATCGAGTAACCTCTGCTTCTGCTGCGGTCAGGTTACTCATGTGCGCGGCGTACTCTTCGGGCGGCAGATCGGTGCCGCCCTTTCGGGCGCGATACACCGCGTAGCCGAACCGCTGCGCGAACCGATCGACGGCCTGGCGGGCGCGATACAGCTCGAGCCTGAGGCGCCCCTCGTCGAGCGCACGCTGCGCCGACCTGCCGGCGCGATCCAGTTCCTGACGCAACTTGTCGAGCAAAGCCATCGCCGTCTCCGGCCGAAAGTTCACATCACCTACGTATCGTCG
>CBHWBX010000170.1:0-8471 GCA_966111935.1 uncultured Gemmatimonadaceae bacterium | reverse complement strand
TCGTCGGAGCTCGCCCGTGGCTTCGACATCCTCGAGCTGCTTCCGAGCGACAAGCTCTCGGCGAACGAGCTCGCCGCGGCGAAGCTCGTGCGCTTCGCCGAGTACAACCCGCAGAGCCAGCCGAAGATCGTCTGGCCGGCGGCGTTCCCGGTCGTGCGCTCGTACGTCGATCAGCTCGTCCGCAACAATGGCCTGGCGAGCGATCGCACGGCCTCGATCAACAAGGCGCTCGACGCGGCCGAGAAGCAGAGCGGTGCCGCCCGCAAGGCGTCGCTGACGAAGCTTGCCGGCGAAGTCGACAAGGACCTGAGCGGCGCGAAGGATCAGGCGCGCGTGAAGGCGCTCGCCTCGGAGATCCGCCGTCTGGCCGCGGCGACCAAGTAAGGAACTACCGAAGCCCGCGAACGAACTGCCTGAACCCGCGAAGTCGTGCAGGGTTTGAGGATCATAGACGGACTTCGGCAGGCATGGATTTAACAGAAATCCTTTGAAGACGCGGAATGGGCGGAAGAAACTGCATCGGTTTCTTCCGCCCATTCCGTTTTTTTCCGCGTCTTCGTTTCTACTCTTGTTGCTGGCGCCGTAGGACGTATCGTAGAGAGATCCTCGGCCGGAGGCCGGCATGTCCGTGACGCGGTTGATTCGGTGGTCGAGCGTCGCCGTCTGGATGCTCGCGAGCACGAGCTGCGTCGCGCTGACCACGCGCGCGGGGCCGGACGCGCGTCTCAGCGACGACGAGAAGGTCGCGCACGTTCTGTCGCGCCTCACCTTCGGGGCGCGCCCCGGTGACGCCGCGCGCGTCCGCGCGATGGGCGTCGACCGATGGATCGACGAGCAGCTCCATCCGGAACGGATCGCCGATACGGCCGTCACGCGGGTGCTCGAGAGCAACCTGACGTGGTCGGCGGACCCCGCACAGTTCACACGGATCGACGAGTTGCCCCCGGCACTCGCATCGAAGCCAACCAGCGGGCCGATGGCCGACAGCGCGGCGGTCGTGGCGCGGCGTAGGATCACCGCGCAGCTGCTCGCGCAGGCGCGTCACGATGAGCTCTTCGTCACCGGACGAGTCACGCAGGCACAGTTGACGGAACGGCAGCTGCTCGAAGTCGTGACGTCCTTCTGGGAGAATCACTTTACCGTCTGGATCGGGAAGATGCCGGCACGCGATGCGCTCATCGACTGGGATCGGGCGGCGATCCGTCCGCGCGCGCTTGGCAAGTTTCGCGATCTACTCGGCGCCGTCGCGCACAGTCCGGCAATGCTTCACTACCTCGACAACCATCTCAGCACGCGGAAGGGGTTGAACGAGAACTACGCGCGCGAGCTGATGGAGCTGCACACGCTCGGCGTCGACGGCGGCTACACTCAGCAGGACGTGATCGAGGTCGCGCGCGCGCTCACCGGATGGACGGTGCTTTCGAAGGGCGGTATGAGCCGGTTCGCGTTCAAGCGCGAGCTCCACGACACCACCGAGAAGATCGTCCTCGGCCATCGACTTGCCGCCGGTCGCGGGATCGAGGACGGCGAGGAAGTGCTCGACATTCTCGCGCGGCATCCGTCGACCGCGCACTACATCGCGCTCAAGCTCGCGCGTCGGCTGGTCAGCGACGATCCGCCGCCGGCGCTCGTCGAGCGCGCCGCCGCGACGTTCAGGCGCACCGACGGCGACATCGCCGCGGTCGTCCGCACGATCGTCACGAGCCGAGAGTTCTTCGCACGCGCGACCGTCGGCGCGAAGATCAAGACGCCGTTCGAGTACATCGTGAGCGTACGCCGCGCCGTCAACGCACCGATCGATACCACCGCCACCACCGCGCGCCGCATCGCCAACCTCGGACAACCGATCTTCGGATGGCAGACTCCGGAGGGTTGGCCCGACCGCGGCTCACCGTGGATGAATTCCGGTGCGCTCTACGCGCGGCTCCAGTACGGACGCGATGCCGCCGACGCGAAGCTGGGAAAGATCGAGCGCTGGGAGCCATGGCCGACGCTGTCGCCGTTGGACGGATTGCAGCAGATGCGCGGCGTGCTGGATGACATTCTGGGGGGATCCGCGGACGCCACCGTCCGATCGACGCTCGTCTCGACGGCGGCCGATTCGTCGGCGCCGCCCGATCGGCTGCGGCAGCTCGTGGCGATCGCACTGTCGTCGCCGACGTTCCAGCGGCGGTGACCGCGGCAGCCGTCGCAACGTTTGGCTCATTACCGGTGTAGGACGGACACCCGATCAATCGCTCGCACATGGCAATGCACCAGGGCATTATTCGCTCGATCGTTCTCGCCGCCGGCATCGCCCTCGCCGGCCTCCTTGCCGGTAACGGGCTCGCGCGCGCGAAGTCCGCTGATCGCTATGTCACCGTGAAAGGTGTCGCCGAACGCGAGGTGCGGGCCGATCTGGTGATCTGGCCGCTGCACGTCGCCGGCGCGGACAACGATCTCACCGCGGCGAACGCCAAGCTCGCGAAGAGCGTGGCCGGGGTGCGCGACTTTCTCGTCCGGCACGGGATCGATACCAGCCAGATCCAGATGACCGATTTCTCGGCGAACGACGCGTTCGCGAATCAATACGCGTCCGATCGCCCGCCGGCCAATCGCTACGTCGTACGACAGACGATTCTCGTGCGGTCGAATCGTCCCGATCAGGTGCTCTCGGCGAGCCAGCAGATCGGCGAGCTCGCATCGATCGGCGTCGCCATCTCGTCGGGAAACGAATACGGACCGGGCGCGAACGGGCCGACATTCGTGTTCACGGGCTTGAACAGGCTCAAGCCCGAGATGATCGCCGACGCAACAGCCCGCGCGCGCGAAGCCGCCACACAGTTCGCCCGCGATTCACACAGCGATCTCGGCTCGATTCGCCAGGCCAATCAGGGCATCTTCGAGATCCTGCCACGCGATCAGGCGCCGGGCATCACCGAATCGAGCCAGATCGCGAAAGTCGTGCGGGTCGTCGCGACGATCGACTATTATTTGCGGTGAGATGAACGGCAGCGAACGAACCTCTATCGCGCCCGCAGCCGCGTCCACACGACGATGCTTCCACAGATGTGCACCGCGTCGTTCGGGTCGCTCGCCGACACCCGGCCGACGCCGGCCATGCCGGTGTTGAAGCGCGCCGGCACTTCGGTGTTCGAGTAGATCTCGATCCCGGCGATCTCGTCGGGGTGGACCCAGTCGTCGATGTCCTCGGCGCCGATGTCGTTCATGTAGCGGCCGTCGATGTATACGCCCGGCCTGCACCGGGGCTCGAACGTTCCGCGCATCGTGAGGACAGGCTGACTGTTCGCATCCCGCTCGAGATAGAGTCCCGGGATGTTTCGGAGCAGCTGCGTCGTCACGACCGGACGACTGCGCGCGACGTCCGCCGCGGTGATGAACCGGCCCGTCGAGCTCTGCCGCCGCTGCTCGAAGCCGCGCATCTCGACCTCGTGCGCGCGCGTCGCCGAGATGCGAACCGTGTCGAGCACCGCCTTGATCGACGAGAGCGGCGTGCGAACGCTCGGTCCATCGGGAATCACGTCGACCGCGCGGCGGTCGGGAAGGAATCCGATCGCGCGCGCCTCGATCATCCGCGTGCCCGAGGGAACGTCGGCGAGCGTCCACGCGCCGGTGTTGTCGGTGCGCGTCTGCCCGCCGCCGACGACGCTCACCTGCACGTTCGGCAATGGATTACCGCCTTCGGCGCTCACGACTACGCCGCGCAGTGTGCTCGGAACGCGTCCGAGATAGAGCTCGCGACGAAGAAATCCGGCGTCAGGCATCTCGACGTCGACGCGATCGACGCTGTCGCCGGCGGCGTATGCGCTCAGCGCCACGATCCCGGCGCGCGGGACGTTGCAGAGTGCGAACCAGCCGCTCGGGCTCGCGTCGGTCGTGCGTCGCGCGATCGTCGGACGCAGGCCGTTCTTCGTCAGCGCGACCTCGGTCCATTCCGCGACCACTCTCGCGCGTCCCACCGGTGCACGATCGCTCGCCTGTCGGACCGTGCCGATGACGACACCGCCGGAGTCCTTGCCGGCGACCGCGCCGCAAATGGCGCCGCGCATGCGACGCGCAGAAGGAATGCCGAGGTCGGCGACGACGGTCGCTGCGCCGGCAACCTCGACGCGCGACGGCGGAAGATCGACGCCGATCGAGTCGAGCACCGGATGGAGAAAGCCGAGCAGGTATCGGCCCGGCGGCAGATCGGCGAACGAGTACGCGCCGGTCGAATCGGTGGTCGCCGCGCGCCCCGCGAAGTCGGGAGCATCGCCGGCGATCTGCACCGTCGCCGCGGCGAGCGGCCGTCCGGCGATGCTGTCGAACACCACACCGCGCACCGTCGCCCGCTGCGCCGTGGCGACGTGTGAGACTCCGATGATGAGGCCCAGCACGCGCAGGCGCACGGTGATCTCCTAGGCGGGCGACGGTGGCTCGCGCTTGGCGAGCAGCTCTTCGAGATAGACCGCGGGCTGTACGTAAAACGGATTCGACCGCACCCGTCCGCGCAGGATCACGTAGGGATGCGTCGCCATGAGATCGACGACCATGTCCCCGGGCAAGCGCGCGAGATCATAGACGCACATGAACGTGCAGTCGAAATCGGGAACGAGGAGATTCATGCGCGCCTCGTATTCCATGACGCGCTCCTTCCCGGGCGGATCGCTGTGGACCCACTCCATCCATCCGACCGTTCGCACTTTGCGATCGCTGCGCGTCGCCTCCTCGAGCTCGTTGCGCACGAAGTCGACCATGCGGTCCATGTCGAAGCGGCCGCCCTGGAGGTAGGTGTCTTCGGTGCACGCGATCCGCAGGCGCTCGTCGGACATCGGCATGCCGGCATCCTCCAGCCGTTGGCGATGCTCCGGCATCCGTGACGCATCGAGCACGTTGACGACGTTCTCTCCCTCCGAGATCCCGTCGCGGAGGTAGGGAACGAGGGTGGCGTATTCCTCTTCGCGCGAGTCGAAGAACGCGCAGATATGGCCGGGCTGGTGAATGTCCTGGCCGCAGAGGCGAATCGATCGAGTAGTCACGAGAGTGGGGGGATTCGAATCCTCGAAACCTTTTTCGCTACCGCACGGGCGTCAAGCGTTTCCGTCGGAGATAATCCTGCGGTAACGTTGTATACATGAACAGCCGAGCCCGTCTCGTTGGCGCGAATCCTGTCAGGTGGAATCGGTGCTCAGCGATGGGAGGACCGATGATTCGCAAGCTCAAGGACGGACAGTACCGGCTCTACTCGCGAAAGAAGAATCCGAAGACCGGAAAACGCCGGAACCTCGGCACCTTCAAGTCCCGGGCGGCCGCGGAGAAGCACGAGCGGGCCGTGCAGTACTTCAAGCACGGCGGGTGACGCCCGGCCGCCGGTTGACGCTGGTTCGACACGGCCGCTCGTCGTATGTGCATCCGGGCGGCTGGTTGAACCGTGTCGGAATGCTCGAGTGGCGGATGGGCTACGACGTGTCGGGGATCGTCGACCATGACGCCCCACCGCCGTCGCTGGCCGCGCTGGCGCGCGACGCCGACCTGCTCGTCGCGAGCGACCTGCCGCGAGCCATCATGACCGCCGAGCGTCTGGCGAAGGGACGTGGCGTCACCCTATCCCCGCTGCTGCGCGAAGCGCCGGCGGACCTACCGCACTGGAAACACGTCCGGATGCCGCGGGCGCTCTGGGAGCTTGCGGTGAAAGTCCACTGGGGGATCCGTATCCTTCGTCGTACCGACATTCCGCCGAAGGATCTCGAGCGCGCGACGAAGGCGGCATTCTGGATCGACGGGCTCGCGTCGCGCCATCGCCACATCGTCGTCGTCACCCACGGGGTCTTTCGCCGCATTCTCGCGCGGCAGCTCGAGGCACTCGGCTGGCGCCCCGACGGCCGCCGGCGCAGCTACGCGCACTGGAGCATCTGGAGTCTGACCGATGATTAGAATTCTATAATGAACGCAAAGCGAGTTGCGGCGGCGTTGGCGCTCGGCCTGGTGGCGTGCGAGCGTCGGGCGCCGCGGTCCGCCGAGAGCGTGCTCGTCGCCCATCAGGCGGTCGCCTTTCAGGGATACGGGCCGGCGCGCTTCGGCATGACCCGCGCGGATTTCATCGCCGCAGGCGGCGGAGACATTCCGGCGCCGCCGACTGGCGAGAGCTGCCGCGTCGTCCATCCGTCGAGCTTTCCCGCCGGCGTGCGATTGATGCTCGTCAACGATACGCTCGCG
Source organism: uncultured Gemmatimonadaceae bacterium (assembly GCA_966111935.1). Taxonomy (GTDB): domain Bacteria; phylum Gemmatimonadota; class Gemmatimonadetes; order Gemmatimonadales; family Gemmatimonadaceae; genus JAQBQB01. Next base: position 2,276 of record CBHWBX010000170.1, on the reverse strand, counting down.
CGCATCGACGTCGACTCGGCCGACGTGCCGACGATCGACGGCGTTCGCGTCGGCGATCCCGAGTCGAAGGTCGCGGCGACTTATCCCCGGCGGGTGATGACGCAGCCGCACAAGTACGTCGCGGCCGGCCACTACCTGATCGTCACCGACTCGCCGGATTCCTCGCGACGGCTCGTCTTCGAGACCGACGGATCGAAGATCACGAGCTACCGTGCCGGGCTGCGGCCGGCGGTGGATTTCGTCGAACGGTGCGGCTGAGCCATCAGCGCGGGAGCGGACAGTTGGCGAGATGCAGCGGCGCGTCATGTCCTTCGCTCGAAAAGACGAGCCGCCCCGCATCGTCTGCCCAGGTGATGCCTTCACCCTGCGGCTCACCGAGCGACACGATGTCGCAGCGTGACGCCTGGGCGCCGTGGTCGACACGGCCCGTCGCCGAATCGATCGCATAGATGTACACCTGCGAGTAGGTCCGCACGGCGAGATGGCGTCCGTCGCGGGACAGCGCGGCGTCGGTGATCGTGCGCAGCGGCGCCGAGCCCGGAACGAGCGAAAGGCTGTCGACGAGCTGCGCGACGATCGGCTGCTTCTCGCTCCACGCGCTCCCCGGAATGCGAAACACGAGCGCCGGCCGCAGGTGGCGATCTCGCGCCGGCAGCGGACGTTTCGTGATCAGGAAGATGTCGCCGCTCGGTGCGACGTACATCGCCTCGACGTCGTGTCGCTGATCGGGATAGGTGTAGGTGATCCGCTGGGCGGTGACCTCTCCGTGGAACGTCGAGTCGCGCGCCTGCGGCTCCGTCACACGGTAGATCGCGCGGTTCGGGTGCGCGTCGTCGTTGTCACCGGTGTCGCCGATGTAGACGCAGCGCGGCGCGGATCCGTCGGCGCAACGGCCGACCGCCACCGCCTCCCAGTCGACGTCGCTCGATCCCTTCACGCGCCAGGTGCCGCGGTCGGCGCCGAGCGTGTCGACGGCATAGAGCACCGCCTCGTTGCCGGAGTCGTTGATCGAGAAGAGGACACCCGGCTGGGTCGCGCTCATCGCCGCGCCGGAGCTCTCGACGAGGCCGCGCGAGGACCGGAGGTCGACCGTCGCGATCGCGGTCGGCGCGACGCCCATGCTGTCGGCGTCCGTGGGCGCCGGCGACTCGGACCGCCCTTGCGTCCCCTCGCAGGCCGTAAGGATCATCATGGTCGACAAGGCGAACGGTACAACACCGCGCCGGAAACGTAGATTCATGCCCATGCCCATTCGCACACGTCGTTCCGCCCACGCGCTCGTCGCGCTGTCCACCCTCGCGCTCGGCATCGCGTCACCTGTCGCGGCACAAAGCTCTCTTTCCGCGCCCGAGCGCACGATCGTCGGCGCCGTCGATCGCAACAACGCCGACGCGCTCGCGCTGCTCGAGAAGATCGTCAACATCAACAGCGGCACGAACAATCTCGCCGGGGTCCGACAGGTCGGCGACGTGTTGCGGGCGCAGTTCGACGCGCTCGGCTTTCGCACGCGGTGGGTCGATGGCGCGGCCTTTCACCGTGCGGGGCACCTGATCGCCGAGCATCCGGGACCGGGGAAGAAGGTCATCCTCATCGGGCATCTCGACACAGTGTTCGAGCCGAGCAGCCCGTTCCAGCGCTTCGAGCGGATCGACGATTCGACGGCGCGCGGCCCAGGGATCATCGACATGAAAGGCGGCGACGTGATCATGCTGCACGCGCTGCGTGCGCTGAAGGAGGCCGGCCAGCTCGATCGCATGAACATCGTCGCGGTGCTCACGGGCGACGAGGAGGAAGCGGGCACTCCGCTCAGTGCAGCGCGCAAGGCCTTGCTCGACGCCGCGACCGGCGCGGCGGCCGGGCTGGGCTTCGAGGACGGCGCCGGTGATCCGAAGACGGCGGTGATCGCGCGCCGCAGCGCCGGGAGCTGGACGCTCACGACGACGGGACTTCCCGCGCACTCGGGACAGATCTTCAAGCCGGAGGTCGGCGCCGGCGCGGTATACGAAGCGTCGCGAATTCTGAACGCCTTCTATACGACGCTGAGCAAGGAGCAGTATCTGACGTTCAACGCCGGTCTGGCGCTCGGGGGCTCGCTCGTCCAGATGGACAGCACCGGCACGGAGGGCAGCGCCGCTGGCAAGCGGAACGTCGTGCCCGACAAGATGACCGTCACCGGCGACCTGCGCGCACTCACGCCGGAGCAGCTCGCGCGCGCCCAGAAGACGATGCGCGCGATCGTCGACAAGCACCTGCCGCACACCACGGCGACGATCACC
>CBHWBX010000169.1:0-8506 GCA_966111935.1 uncultured Gemmatimonadaceae bacterium | reverse complement strand
TCACGAGCATTCTCGGATATCGCGAAGAGCTGCGCGGCGCGCGCAAGTGGGCGATCGGCTTCGCCGCGCCGAGCCTGATCGGTGGCGCGGTCGGCGCGTGGCTGCTCTTGAAGACACCGCCATCGCGCTTCGCCGAGATCGTTCCCTGGCTCGTCCTCGGTGCGACGGCGGTCTTCACCTTCCAGCCGTTCGTGCTGCGTGCCCTTCGCTCACGCGCCGCGCACGACGTCGCGCACCGCACCGACGACGAGCTCACATCGGCCGCGCCGCCGCCGTCGATCCTCGCGCTCCAGGGACTCGTGGCGATCTACGGCGGCTACTTCGGCGCCGGTGTCGGCATCTTCATGCTCGCGGTGCTCGGCTTCATGGGCCTGACGAACATTCACCGCATGAACGGCCTCAAGAACTTCGGCGGCATGTGCATGAACTTCGTCGCCGCCGTGATGTTCGCCTTCAGTGGCCTCGTGAGCTGGCCGATCGCACTCGCGATGGCCGTCGGCTCGATGAGCGGCGGATACCTCGGCTCGCGCGGCGCGCAGCGCGTGCCGCGACAGCTCGTGCGCTACGCCGTCGCGGCAATCGGATTCACCGGCGGATTCTGGCTGCTGCTCCATCGCTGATCGTCGGGCGCGCGGTGTGTGGCGCCGGCGATCCCCGCGCCGAGCAGCCACCCGCCCAGCACGTCGGTGATCCAGTGCTCGTCGAGGACGACGCGACTCACGCCGACGACCATCGGCACGCCAAGGCCGAGCGCGAGGAGCGTCGCCGACGATGGACGGTGCGCGTTGTGTCTCATCGCGAGCGCCGTCGCGACCGCGACCACCGACGACGCAGTCGCATGCCCGCTCGGATATGCATGCTCGTAATTGTTCTTGCCGATCGTGCTCGGCGGGCGCCGGCGGCGTGAGGCGCGCTTCAGCGCGTGATAGGCGGCGAACGCCAGGCCGGCGGCGACCGGCACGCGCTCGCCCGACGGGTTGCCGTGCTTCGCGAGCAGGTACGCGGCGATCAGCGACGCCGGCATGAAGACGAGCGGAAACGCCGGCGGCGACGCGACCGTGGCGGCGATGCGCATCGGCTCCGACGCGGCATCGAGTGCTTCGCGACGGACGGCGCGATCGGCGCGTGTCCCCGCTCGCCGCGAGTATGATCCGGCGAGCCACGCCGCGCCGAAGACCGCCGCGAGTCCGATGAGGTGAAGCGGATCGCGCTGCTCTCGTTGATCGATGGCCATGCGTTCATCAGTCGCAAAGCGGGCGCCAACGCCCGCTGGACCTCGGTTGCGTCCCCGGTGTACGTATCGTCATCCCCCTTGAACGGCACCCTCGCGCGAATTCACGCGCCCGCAGTTCCTCCCCTGGTGCCCTGCCCACCTGTTGTTGTAGGAGTCGCGATGTTGCGACGAACGGCGATCGTCATGATCGGCTGCTGGACCGCTCTTGCGTCCCGTGCAGCGCAAGCTCAGTCCGCTGTCTCCCCCGCCCCGTCCTCGTCGCCCCGCGAATTCACCGTTGCTGGTGGTCTCACGCGGGCCGATCGCATCGACCGGGTCGTTTCCCCCTCCCTGTTTGGCGGCCTCGGCTTCGACGGCCTCGTTCGCGCACGCGCGCCGCTGTTCGGGCTCGACGCCACGACGTCGCTCTCCGCCGGCATGCGCTCGCTCTCGTCGTCCGCGGCGACCCACGAGAACCTCTATGAAGGCCAGCTGCGCTTCGATCTGCTGCAGCGCGCCTCGGAGCAGCACTCCATTTTCCGCCCGGTCTTCGGCATCGGCACGCAGCTCGACATGGCCGTGACCGATCACCAGTACGGCTCGGAGGCGTTCGGAAAGAAGGCGTTCGTCTACGGCATGGCCGCGGTCGGACCGATCGCGCGCTGGGACGCGCCGGTCGCCGGCGGCCAGGCGTCGCTGCAGCTCGGGGTCCCGCTCGCCGGGGTCGTCATCCATCCGTATTCGGCCATTCGCGAGGGTCATCCGCTCTGGGAGCCGAAGACGGTGACGATCGCGAACATGCAGGCACCGCAGCTCGGCCTCTCGTACACGCGGCCGATGGGGAACGGCGTCTCGCTGTTCACCGGCTACCGCGCGAACATGACGCGCTACGCCGGCGAGCTTCCGCTGCGCGGCTTCTCGCAGTCGTTCCTGTTCGGCCTCACGCTCGGAGGGCGCACGCGATGAAGCGCTGGCTCCTCCTCGCCGCGGCGGTGCTCTCCGCGGGCTGCAGCGATCTCGTCGTCGGCTCGCCGGCGAAGACCGACCGCGCGTCGATCTTCGACGACCTCTGGAGTGAGGTCGACCGCCGCTATCCATTTCTCGTCTACAAGAACGTCGACTGGAAGGCGATCGGCGACAAGTATCGTCCGACCGCGCTCGCCGCGACGACCGACGACGCATTCGCCAAGCAACTCGGCGCGATGCTCGCCGAGCTCAAGGATCCGCACGTGTCGCTGACGCCGAGCGCGGGCAACACGATCCGCTACGTCTCGCCGGCCGAGAACAAGGCGACCTGGTTCGACGGATCGATCGCGAACCTCCAGCTCACCAACGTCAAGTCGACGTCCGCCGGAACGATCACCTACGGCATGGCCGGACCGAGCGTCGGCTATCTGCGCATCGCGTCGTTCATGGGCAGCTCGTCCTCGGAGATCGACGAGGCGCTGAAGAACATGCCGAACGCGAAGACGCTGCTCGTCGACGTGCGCGACAACCGCGGCGGCAGCCGTCCGCTCGCGATCGAGATGGCCGGACGTTTCATGACGGGGACGCGTACCTTCGCGTATCTCCGTTTCCGCAACGGCGCCGAACACGACAACTTCACCGACGAGATTCCGCAGACGGTCTCACCCGCCGGCTTCAAGTTCACCGGCGCCGTGCAGGTCCTCGCGAACCGTCACACCATGAGCGCCGCCGAGGATTTCATTCTCGCGATGCGCACACAGCCGAACGTGACCGTGGTCGGCGACACCACCGCCGGCGCGACCGGCGGCCCGATCCCGCGCGAGCTCGGCAACGGCTGGACGTACGAGATCTCGGAGTGGATCCAGTACACGCCGCAGCACAAGATCTTCGAGGACGTCGGCCTGATCCCGGACGTCGTCGTCCAGCCGACCCCCGCCGACTACTTCGCGCACAAGGATCCAGTGATCGCGCGCGCGGTGGTGCGAGCGGCGACGATCCAATAGGCGGTCATCCTGAGCGAAGCGAAGGACCCCTTTCCGAGCGGAGGGGTCCTTTGTCGTTAGGCCTATCTCAAGGCCCGCTGAATCCCCTGCTCCACCAGCGGCGCCATGACGCGATATCCGGCTTCGTTCGGATGCACCCCGTCGCGCGTCAGCTCGGCGCGCAGACCTTGCCGTTCATCCGCCATCGCGGAATGGAAGTCAACGTAGGCTGCGCCGACCCGGGCCGCGTACGAACGCATCCACGCATTCAGCGCGACGATCTTCGGCGCCGGCTCGAGGCCGCGACGCCACGGATACTCGTAGACCGGCAGCACTGAACAGAGCACGACTCGAATGCCGTTCGCCTTCGCGATCTCCGTCATCGACGCGATGTTGTCCTCGATCATCTCGAGCGTCGACGGGCCCGTGTTCCCGGCGATGTCGTTCGTCCCGCCGAGCAGCACGACCACCGCCGGCGCGAGCGCGACGACGTCCTGGCGAAAGCGCACGAGCATCTGCGGCGTCGTCTGCCCGCTGATCCCGCGGCCGACGTACGGCTTGCCCGGAAAGAGCTGCGCGAAGAGCGGCGCCCACGCCTCGGTGATCGAGTTGCCCATGAACACCACGCGCTGCTCGCCGGACTTCGGGCGTCCCAGCTCGGCGTTGGCCGCGCGATAACGGCCAAGATCGCCCCAGTCTGTCGGAGAGGGGGCCTGTGAGTGCACTTTACTGGCGACGAGCAGCAGCACCGTGACGAGGCTGCATGCTCTCCGCTGGACCTTCCTCATCGTCATCGACGAACCTCCGCGCTCAGGACATCATGCGACTTCATCTCACCGCTGCACTCGTCGTCGCGGCCTCCTCTTCGCTCGCCGCACAACGTGCGGCGGCGCCGTGCACCAAGGCCGTCACCGCCTGCGAACGCTGGATCACGTTTGGAAACGGGCCGTCGCGCTCGAAGATCTACGCTAGCCATCCGCTGAACGTCCGCAATGCCGGCATCACCCGCGCGCTCGTGATGGTCCACGGCGCCGGCCGCAACGCCGACCACTACTTCGAGACGTCGACCGGCGCCGCCTTCCTTGCCGGTGCGCTCGACAACACGATCATCATCGCGCCGCGCTTCGCCGCCGCCAAGGACAGCGTCGCCGCGAACGAGCTGCTCTGGCCCGAGGGCGGCAACTCCTGGCGCGGCGGCGGCGTCTCGCCGTCGAACAGCGCCGTCAACTCGTTCGACTTCGTCGACGAGATTGTGAAGCAGCTCGCCAACAAGAAGACCTTCCCCAACTTGGCCAAGATCGTGATTGCAGGCCACTCGGCCGGCGGCCAGTACGCGACGCGCTACGAGATGGCGAACAAGGTGCACGGGACGCCCGGCGTGAGCCTGAGCTATGTCGTCGCCAATCCGTCGAGCTATGCGTGGCCGGTCGCCGACCGGCCGCTGCCGACGGGCAACGCCGATCCGAACGGCGCCGACAAGGAAGCGCTCGGCCCGAACGGCGAAAAGGTGAACTCGAACTTCAGCTACGGCCCGTTCGACGCCACGGCCGGCAAGGCGCCGAACTTCAACAAGTGGCCCGCGGGTCTCGAGGGACGCACCGGCTACGCCGCGAGTGTCAGCGACGAGCAGCTGAAGAAGAATCTCGTCGAGCGTCCGACGACCTACCTCCTCGGCCAGGTCGACGTCCTTCCGCTGGGGGGCTTCGATTCGTCGCCGACGGCGATGGCCCAGGGCCCGACGCGCCGCGCGCGCGGCGAAGCGTTCTACAAGTACGTGAACGAGACGATGGGGGCGAAGCACAACGCGATCATCGTTCCGGAGTGCGGGCACAACGATCGCTGCATCTTCACCACCGACATCGTCTTCCCGGTGATCTTCCCGAAGTAGCATCATCGCGCAGGTCATCCTGAGCGCAGCGAAGGACCCCTTTCACCGAGGAGATCTCCTCGGCAGAAAGGGGTCCTTCGTCGCTTCGCTCCTCAGGATGACGACCTGTTCCGCGTCACCGCCTGACAACTGAGCTCGGGTCGCCGACGGTCGACGTGCGCAGAAACCGCAGCACGCGCGCGTCGAGGTAGTTCACGATCGTCGACGGAAGCCGTCGACGCTGCGCCGGCGTGAGGATCCCATTCACGTTCGGCAGCAACCCGATCAGATAGTCCACCGTCTGCGCGCGCGCCTGCGCGTAGCGCCCGAACGCATCGCCGGCATCATAGCCGTCCGGCAGCTCGGCCAGTGCGCGGCCGACGGGGATCCAGAGCGATTCCGCGTACGTGACGAACGTGCGATTCAACTGCGCGAGACTGTCCGCCTGGATTCGCGTGAGTCCGAGCGAGTCGCTCTGATTGAGGATCAGGGTCATCGGGTTGGGAATGCTGCGCAGCCCGAACCCGGCGAGGGCGAGCGGCGGCGCCTTGTTCCCCGGTTGACGACGGCCGACGTCCAGCGCCTGGGTGAGCTGCTGTCGCTCTCGCGGCACACCGACGTCGATCGACAGCGTGAGGCCGACGAACGGCAGCGAGTAGCTCGCCGCTTGCTGCGGACGCGTCGAGCCGAACCGCTGATTGACGTCGTAGGTGAAGCGCCTCGTTGCCGGATCAAAGCCGCGCACGAACAGCAGGTTCTGATCGGGGGCGATGTCCTGCCCCCAGCCGCACAGGTTGTCACTGCCGTGCAGTGCGAGATCGGCGAGACCGACGGGGTTCTGCAGCGTCAGCATCAGCGTCGCCCGCTTCGGCAGACCGACGCGCCCCGCACGATTCGATCGTCATCGACGACCTGCTGGCGCGCCAGGCATTTGGCGACGGTTCGGCGGTCGGACGAAAATTGATCGTCGGCATGGACCGGAGTACGTTCACCGTGATCGGCGTCGTGAAGCACCAGCGTCGAACCTCGGTGACCCACACTGAGCCGGGGACGATCTACATCGCGCAGGAGGCGGTCAATCAGTCCGGCGGACGCTGGGCGATCCGGGCCGACGGTGACACCACCGGCCTCGCCGCGAAGATTCGCGCGACACTAGCGACCGTGAAGTCGGACTACGCATCGAACACGCGCGCCGGGGTGCCGTCTTCCTCGTCGTCGCGTTGGCCGCCTGCTGGCTCCCCGCGCGCCGCGCCGCCGCCCTCGACCCGAGCGTCGCCCTCCGGGACGACCACTAAGCCCGGCCGTCCGCGTCAGCACCCCCCGGGGAGGGCGCGTAGACTCTTCATGCCCCAACTCTCCCTCACCCGGGCGGCCGGCGCCCTGCTCTGCCTCGCCGCCGCCTGCCAGTCGTCGAGCCCCGCCCCCAAGCCCGTCGTGATGGCCCAGGGCGCCGGTGTCGTCGGCAGCGGCTCACGCGCCGCGATTGCCGCCGCCGAACAGGCCGCCGAGCACTTTGCTCCCGCTGACGTCGAGTTCATGCAGGGGATGATCCCGCACCACGCGCAGGCGGTGATCATGGCCCGATGGGCGGCGACCCACGGCGCGCGCGCCGACGTGCGCGTTCTCGCCGAGCGCATCGTCGTCGCGCAAACCGACGAGATCCATCTCATGCGCAGCTGGCTCGCCGAGCGAAAGCAGGAAGTGCCCGACTCGATGGCGACCAAGCACCTGATGCGCATGGGCGACATGGTGCACGAGATGTTGATGCCCGGCATGCTCAGCGACGAGCAGATGAAAGCGCTCGATGCGGCGAAGGGCAGCAGCTTCGATCGCCTGTTTCTTACCGGCATGATCGGCCATCACAAGGGTGCGATCGCGATGGTGCGCGAGCTGTTCAGCCATGGCGACGCCGGCCACGATGACACGGTGTTCCGTTTCGCGAGCGACGTCGAAGCCGACCAGACCGCGGAGCTCCACAAGATGGAATTGATGCTCGAGACCGTCCCCTGACTCACACCCCCACGTGATTATGAATCTCCGCACACTCTATCTTCTCTCCGCGACCGGTGCAGTCGCCGCCGCGGCGGCCTGCGCGTCGGGCACCAGCGGATCGAGCGCGACATCGCCCGCGCCGACCGTCGTGCAGTCCGGCGCGACGATCTCCGGCGACGTCTCGCTCTCCCACTCGCCGGCGATGCGCTATCCGGCGAATGCGCCGGTCGGCTCGCCCGATCCGCGCGTCGGCCTCAAGCCGGGCGCGAACGTCGGCGACGCCGGCGAAGCGGCGTGGAACGTTCGCCTGCTCTCCAACTCTCCCGCGACCGAGGGCTTCACCGGCCGCGGTGCCACCGGCTCCGACCTCGCCTTCACCGGCAAGTACGCGATCCAGGGCAACTATCGCGGCTTCCAGGTGTGGGACATCTCCGCGCCCACGAAGCCGTCGCTCGTCGTCGGCTTCCTCTGCCCGTCCAGCCAGGGTGATCCGACGGTCTTCGGCCACCTGCTCTTCATCTCCGGTGAAGCGCAGGGCTCGCGCAACGACTGCGGCACGACCAACGTCACCGACACGGTGAGCATGGATCGCTTCCGCGGCATTCGCGTCGTCGACATCGCCGACATCGCGCATCCCAAGGTGCTGACGAACATCCAGACCTGCCGCGGCTCGCACACGAACACGCTCGTGCAGGATCCGCGCGACAAGGGCGCCGTCTACATCTACGTCTCCGGCTACTCGGCGGTTCGCTCGGAGACGGAGCTCGCCGGCTGCCGCACGGCGCCGGCCGGTGACTCGACGAGCGCGCAGTTCCGCATTGAAGTCATTCGTGTTCCGCTCGACCATCCCGAGCAGGCGACGGTCGTGAACACCCCGCACCTCCTTGCGGACCTCAGCGGCCGCACCGTGCATGCGCCGCCGCCGTCGGACACCGGCGCGCGTCCCGGCCGTGGTGGTCGCGGTGGCGCGGGAGCGGGTGCCGCGGCTCGTCCCGCGGCTCCGCCGGCTCCGGCCGTCGGTCAGAGCGGCTGCCACGACATCACGTCGTATCCGGACATCGGGTACGCCGGCGGTGCGTGCGCCGGCTACGGTCTGCTCTTCGACATTCGCGATCCGAAGAACCCGAAGCGCATTCTCTCCGTTGCCGATTCGAACATGAGCTTCTGGCACTCCGCAACCTTCAGCAACGACGGCACGAAGCTGCTCTTCTCCGACGAGTGGGGCGGCGGCAGCGCGCCGCGCTGCCGCGCGACCGATCGCATGCAGTGGGGCGGCAACGCGATCTTCACGCTCGAGAACGCGAAGCTCGATTTCAAGAGCTATTACAAGATGCCGGCGCCGCAGGCGGACAATGAGACGTGCACCGCGCACAACGGCAACCTCATCCCGGTGCCGGGCCGCGACATCATGGTGCAGGCGTTCTATCAGGGCGGCATGACGATCTTCGACTGGACCGACCCGTCGCACCCGATCGAGATCGCCTT
>CBHWBX010000168.1:0-8565 GCA_966111935.1 uncultured Gemmatimonadaceae bacterium | reverse complement strand
TTGACTTTTCAGCATCACGGTTGAAAAATCAACACACCCGCAACCGGAGCCCTTTTGTCGAAAGCCAGCCTGGACGCCCTGTCGCGCCGTGAACGGCAGGTCATGGACATCCTCTACCGGCGTGGCGAGGCCACGGTTGCCGAAGTCATGGGCGATCTCCCCGATCCGCCCACCTATTCCGCGGTGCGGTCGATCCTGCGCATTCTCATGGAGAAGAAGCTGATCACCCACCGCGAGGACGGGCCGCGCTACGTCTACCTGCCCGCGGTGAATCCCGATCGCGCCGCCGACGACGCGATGAAGCACGTCATCCGCACCTTCTTCGACGGCTCGGCCGAGCAGGCCGTCGCCGCCGTGCTGCGCATGTCCGACGCCGCGCTCACCGACGCGGAGATCGACGCGTTGAGCGACCGTATCCGCAAAGCACGCATCAGCGGGAGATAACATGACGTCGACCCTGTTCGCCGGCGCTACGCCGCTCGTCATCTTCATTCTCAAAGCGACGCTCGTCCTCGCATCAGCGCTCGTCGCGACGTTCGTGCTGCGTCGCAGCACCGCGGGCGAGCGGCATCTCGTGTGGCTCGCCGCGCTCGTCGGCGTGCTCGCGCTGCCGGTGCTGTCGCGCATTCCGTCGCTCCAGGTGGGCGTGCTGCCGAGCCGCTTCTTCACGCAGAGTGTGCCGGCCGCGCCCGAGGCGACCTTCCCGCCGCCGACGCCCGGCGCCACGCTCCCGCCGGAGATGATGACGGTCCCCGAGGCCGCGCCGGCGCCGGTTACCGTCGCGCCGGCGGTGGCGCCCGTCGAAGGCGTCGTCGTCGCCGGGACGCCGGCACCGCAGCCGACCCCCGCGGAATTCGGCAGTGACACGCCGACGGCTCCGTCGCTCCTTCAGACGATCGCGATCGTCTGGGCCGCGGTCGCGTTCTCGCTGCTCGGCTGGTTGATCTTCGGCGCCCTCCAGGTGCGCCGCATCGTGCGCAACGCCATCGAGCTCACGTCGCCCGACTGGACGACGCCGCTCTGTGAAGTCGCCGACCGCATCGACCTCGAGCAGCCGCCCCGTCTCGTCCTGAGCGATCGCATCGAGATGGCTTTCGCCTGCCGCGCCCTCGCGCCGACGATCGTGCTGCCCGCGGCGGCCGAGGCGTGGAGCGACGAGCGGCGCCGCGCGGTGCTCTTCCATGAGCTGGCGCACGTGAAGCGCCACGATCTCGTGGCCCACACGCTCGGACGCGTCGCCTGTGCCCTCTACTGGTTCCACCCGCTGGTGTGGACCGCCGCCAAGCAGCTCCGCGCCGAGAGCGAGAAGGCGTGCGACGATCTCGTGCTCAGCTGCGGTGCGCGGCCGAGCGAGTACGCGCAGCACCTGCTCGACATGGTGACGAGCGTTCGGAACTACGGCGCGCCGGTGATGGCGCTGCCGATGGCGCGCAAGCGCGAGTTCGAGGGCCGCATGCTCGCGATCCTCGACCCGGCGGTGCGTCGCGCCGCGCCCGGCCGCCTGCACGCCGCGGCGGTCGTCGCGACGGTCGGTGCCCTTTCGCTCGGCGTCGCCGCCGCGGCACCCGCGGCGCCGGTCAGTGCAGTCGAGCCGACCGCGCCTCCGGTCCTCGCCGCCGTCGATACGCCGCCGGTCTCCTCGGTCGACGCACGCGACCGCGCGGCCGACAGCCTGCGTGACGCCCGCGCCGAAGCGGGTGCGATCGCGCGCGCCGACCTCCGCGACTCGCGCGACGCGATGGTCGGCCGCCTGGCCGATACCGACAAGCACATGCTCAAGTCGGTCGACGGCATGACGCGGGACATCGTGAGCCAGACGCTCCGCGCGATGGGCCTCGACGCCGCCACGCGCGCCCAGGCAGTCGATACGGCCCGTATTGGATTGCTCATTAAAGTTCTGGAAACCGACGCCGACGCCGGTGTGCGGCGCTCCGCGGCGTGGGGGCTCAACGATGCCCGCACGGCGCGCGCCGACGACGCGCTGATCCACGCCCTCGCGTCCGACGCCGACGCGTCCGTCCGCGAGATGGCGGCGTGGGCGCTCGCCGAGTCGGAGCGCGACGCCGCCGCCACGGCGCTCTCCACGGCGCTCCTCCACGACAAGAGCGCGCGCGTCCGCGAGACCTGCGCGTGGGCGCTCGGCCAGCAGGATCGCAACCATCACGTGGACGCGCTCGTCAGCGCCCTCTCCGATGCCGATCCGGAAGTGCGCACCACGGCGATCTGGGCCCTCGGCGAGTCGGATCTGCGACGCGCGCCGATGGCCGTCATCAACGCGCTCTCGGACAATTCGGCGCACGTCCGCGAGGTCGCCGCGTGGGCGCTTGGGCAGATCGAGGACACCGCCGCGGTGAAGCCGTTGACGCGGGCGCTGCAGACAGAGAGCGACGCCCGCGTGACGAAGGCGTATCTGTGGGCGCTCAGCAACATGGGCGCGGTGCCGACGAGCGCGATCGAAAGCGCGATGAAGTCGAGCGATCCCGAGCTGCGTCGTCATGCCGTCGCGATGCTCGCCGGCTCCGGCGGTGCGTGGCCGTGGCCCTGGCCGCAGCCGCGTCCCCGACCGTCTCCCTGATTCCCGAATGACGCCGGGTCGCATCACCGGCGTCTTCATTTGCCGTGAAGTGCTGAAAATTCAACATGAAAGAGGGTGTCATGCATCCGAAAAGTCTTCTGCTCGTCGCCGCGCTCACGATTCAGGGTGGAGTGATCACGATTCCCGCGACGTCGTCGACGCGGCAGCAGGCGTCGAGCGGTACGGTCGACGTGCGCGATCTGCTCGCCGCCGCGCGCGGCGTCGCGCCGACGGTGTGCGTGCTCGCCGCGAGCGGGGCGTCGAACGGCGGGTGGGGATGGGACGCGCCGAACGTCGACGTCGGCGCGGATCTTCGCGGCACGATGCGCGCGCTGCGCAACACCGAGCTCGATGACGCGCAGGCGCGCGCGCTCCTCGAGGGTCTCGCGTCCGACGACGCGTGCGTGCGTCATCTCGCCGGCACATTGATCGGCCGCTCCAACGACAAGTCGTTCGTGCCGTCGCTCGCGACGCGCCTCGAGTCCTCCTCGGCCACGGAGCGCGCCGGCGCAGCGCGGGCGCTCGGCCTGCTCGGCGATCGGCTCGGCGTCGAGCCGTTGACGCGTGTGCTGCACGACGGCGCGCCCGCCGTGCGCGCGAACGCCGCGTGGGCGCTCGGCCGCATCGGCGATCGCGCGGCGACGAAGGAAATCGTCGGCCTGCTGCGCGACGCGACGACCGAAGTGCGTCTCGCCGCCACGACCGCGCTCGGCCTCCTGCCGACGACCGACAACGTCGAAGCCCTGCTTCGGGTGTTGAAGAGCGACGACAGTCCGGAGGTCCGACGCACCGCCGCGTGGGCACTCGGGGAGGTCGGCTCGCGCACGGCGACCGAAGGACTCGTCTCGGCGATGCGCTCCGACAAGAGCGCAACCGTGCGCGAGATGTGCGTGTGGGCGCTCGCCGAGATGAATGCGCGCGACGCCGTCGACGCGATCGCCGCGGTGATGAAGTCGGACGAGAACGAGACCGTGCGCGAGACCGCCGCGTGGGCGATGGGCGAGCTCGACGTGCGCAAGTCGTCGGACGCGCTCGCCGACGTGCTCGCGTCCGATAAGTCGACGCGCGTCCGCGCGACGGCGGCGTGGGCGCTCGGCGAGGTGAACCCCGGCCGCGCGCCGGCGTCGCTCGTCGCGGCGCTGCGCGATCAGGACGACGATGTGCGTCTCAAGGCGGCGTGGGCGCTCAGCCAGATCGGCGATGCGTCGGCCGCGCCCGCGGTCGCCGCGGCGCTCAAGACCGAGCAGCGCGATCGTGTGCGTCAGGCCTTGGTGCGCGCGTTGATCGAGAGTGGGGAAAGCTCGAGCGACGCGCTGAAGGATCTGCTCGAGTCGAAGGACAAGGGCACGCGCGAGATGGCGGTGAAGGCCCTCGCCGGCCATCGCGGACCATGGCCGTGGCCCTGGCCGCAGCCGCGCCCGCGTCCGTTCCCGTGAGCGTCAGTGGGTGAGCGCGTAGTACAGGACGTAGAACCACGAGAAGAATCCCTGGATGATCGCCCAGAGAATCGAGTGGTGCTCACCCCATGAGATCGCGATCGCCAGGGCCGAGCCGAAGCTCGCGCCGGCCTTGGCGACGCGCACGGAGTTGTTGACGTACTGCCGCTGCCGCGGCGGCTCGCTGTCGTAGATCGGGCCGGTGTGTGCCATCGTTCAGTTCAGGTGCGTGCAGTGCGACGGACGAAGAATGCCTCGGCGGCGTTCACGCCGCTCCATGCGATCGAATAGAGCGCGACGCTCGCCGACATGCGCCACGCGAAGAAGAAAGTGATCGCCGCGCTGACGATGATCGCGGCGCGCTGCTGATCTCCACTCGCGACCCTGCGGTAGATGGCGCCGCCGATCGGTAGCTGGAGGAGCGACGCGAACGCGCCCTTCGGCGCGGCTTCCACTTTCTGCTTCGGATTCCGCTGCCGCCGAACAGGTGAGCCGTGCCGAACAGCGCGATGCGAACGATCTCCACGAACGACGACCAGATCAGCATTGTGATCTCCAATATGGATCTTTGCGCTGATCCGTACGGTCATTGTCGCGGGACAGTGTCCAGAACCGACGGGCTTGTAGGCCGGATCAGGCAGCCGGCCGGTGTCGCCGGATCGCCTTCACCATCGGCTCGATCAAGCCCATCGCCGAGATGCCGAGCAGCAAGTGGACGACGCGCACCGCCCAGTGCATCGGGCCGATGAGCATGGTCCGCTGCGCGACGCCGAACCACATGATCGCGCCGCCGAGGGCGAGCGTGACGAGCGGCAGCGTGCGGCTGGGGAGCGCGAACAGCGCGATCAGCGCGATGATCCACATCACGAGCACGAACAGCGAGCCGAGACCGATGTGCGCTTGCGTGACCGTGGCGACACCGAACCAGATCGCGAAGCCGAGGACGACCTGCACGGCCACGAGCAGCCGCGCGATCATGAGCAGGGGCGTGACGAGTTTGTTCATCCCGAAATTAAGTCCGGCACCGCCCCAGATGCGCAACCATGGCTTTTCGCGCCGCGTCGAGCGCCGCCTGCGGCGTCGTCGCGTGGGCCTGGCAGATCCGATGAATGCCGACGCGATACGTCGACGGGGGCTGGTTCGGCTTGAGCTTCGTGCTGAACTCGCACGCGATCATGCGGCAGGTCTCGTCGACCTTCACGACCCACGCGCCGCGCATGAAATCGAGGTTCTCGTCGATGGCGTGTTCCACGACTTCCGGGCCGAGTCCGAGTCGCCACGCGTCCGCGTCACGGGCCAATGGCTTTCCCAACAGGCTGAGGTTTTTGCCGAGCGCGTAGCGCTCGACGAGGAGGTCGCGGTATCGCCGGGCGCCGAACTCGCTGGTGAACACGCCCAGGATGCCCTCGTGCGGCCGACCGTCGGTGGTAAGCCAGATCTTCTTCATGCATCACCCGAATAAAAGCCGAAGATACGATAGCCGTTTCGGGGGCAAAAAGGGAAGATCTCTTGGTGGTTACGGCGATCCCAGCCCGTGGCGCGGTCCGTGCGCACCCCGGAGCCGCACTCACCACGGACTCCATGGAAGCCGAACCACTCCTCGACTGGGCTGATGCCGCGCGCGAGCTGATCTCCTTTCTCGCGCTCTTTCTTTCCGCGGGCGCGATCGGATTTCGCTTCTTCGCGATGCGCGGACGCGCGATCGACACCGACCGCGCGTTCTATGACGACGCCGCGCGCCGCGCCGCGATGCTTGGTCTACTCGGCGTGATCGTGCGGCTGGTGCTGCTCGTGATGCAGCTGCCGCAGATGGCTGCGCGCGCGCACACCACCGCCGGCGCATTCGTGACGAGCGATCCGTCGACGGGGATGCAGGTCGGCTTCATCGCCATCGCGCTCGTCGGCTACGCGATCGCGTCGGCGCGCGTCGCTGCCGGATGGTACTTCGCCGCCGTCGGCATTCTCGGCGCGTCGCTCCGCTCGGCCTTTCTCGGGAAATGGGCGTCGCTCGTGAATCCCGTTCACGCGCTCGCCGCCGGCCTCTGGATCGGAACGCTGTTCGTGCTCGTCACCGCCGGCCTGAGCGCGCTGTTGAAGCACGAGCCGACGCGCGAGCGGCGCGGCGCGATCGCCGCCGACATGGTCAACGGCTTCTCACCACTCGCGCTCTCGATGGGCGGCGTCGTGGTACTCTTCGGTCTCATCACGGCGTGGCGCCACCTGCATCGACTGTCCAACCTCTGGTCGACGCCGTACGGCTACGCCCTCATCGCCAAGCTCGTCTTCGTCGCCTGCGTGTTCGGCCTCGGCGCCTGGAACTGGCGCCGCCAGCGCCCCACCCTCGGCACCGCCGAAGCCGCAACCTCGATCCGCCGCTCGTCCCTGAGCGAGCTGACGTTCGCCGGGATCGTGTTGGTGATTACGGCGATCGTGGTGAGCCTGCCGGCGCCGCGTGGGTGATCGGGGATCGGGGATCGGGGATCGAGGATCGAGAATCTGCGAGCGGCGGTTTGAGCTCCCGATCCCCGATCCCCGGTGCCCGATCCCAGATCACTTCTTACAGACATAATCCCACGCCACCTGCGTCATCGATCCGCCGATCGGTGAGCCGAAGCCTGGGATCTTCGTGATGCTGCTGTCGACCACCTTCGTCGCCGCGAGGTTGCCGTAGTAGTACGTCGACTTCGCGGCGACGGTGTGCTTTGCGCAGTCGAACATCGCGACGTGGCGCGAGAGCATCCATGCGCCCTTCGGCGTCTTCACCGGCTGGACGAACTTCACCTGGACGCGCGCGGTGGTGATGCCGTCCTTCGTCTTGATGCTCGACGGGTCGACGTACACCGGGTTGTTCGCCGCCGTCTTGCCGATTTCCTTCCAGCGGCCCTGAGCCGCGGCGGGCGCGGCCGCTGCGACGAGAAGCATGAGCGTGAGTTGTAGGCGCATCCGTAGAGGATGATCGTCGGGAGCCAGAAGATCAACCTGTCGCGCGATTGCCCGGTGACGATCGCCGCATGATGACGGTCTTAACTCGACAGATCGCGCGTTGCCGCGCAGGTTAACGCCGGCATCCTGACGCGTTTCGTCGTCGTACCTCTCGCCGAGAGCATTCGCATGCGTAGCAATCATCCCGAGGGAGCCGAAGCACCGACGGACGATGTGTCGAACGAGACGGTCGCCGAATCGTCGGGACGTCGGGGCTTTCTTGCCGGCGCGCTTGCCGTGGCGGCGCTGCTGCCCGGCGTCGCCGGCGCGCAGTCCCGAACGCGCACCCGCGCCCCGGGTCGGCGCACCGCGAAGCCGATCGACCAGACGCCGCAGACGACCGATCTCTCGGGCGCGATCGTGCCGAACGAGAACGTCGCCGCGTTCACCGAGTGGGATACCGGCGGTCTGAGCCGCCTCGTGCGCCGCGTGACGATGGGACTCACCGCGGCCGAGATGACGCGCGTGAACCAGATGGGCTGGAACGGCTACCTCACGTACCAGCTCAATTATACGCGCATCAACGACGACGTCGTCGAGAACCTGGTCGCCCAGCGCTATCCGCTGCTCGCGCAGCCGTCGAGCGCCCTCGTCGCCGCCGATCAGGGACAGATCTTCAACCAGCTGCGCGAGTCGACGATCTATCGCTCGGCCTTCTCGCAGCGGCAGCTCTATCAGCGCATGGTCGAGTTCTGGTCGGATCACTTCAACCAGGACATCGACAAGGTGCAGTACCTGCTCGTCGCCGATCAGCGCGATGTCATTCGCAAGCACGCGATGACGACCTTCCCGCAGCTGCTCAAGGCGAGCGCGCACTCGGCGTCGATGATGGTCTACCTCGACCAGAACGCGAGCTCGTCGCGCGCGCCGAACCAGAACTACGCCCGTGAGATCATGGAGCTCCACACGCTCGGCGTCGACGGCGGCTACACGCAGGACGACGTCGCCGAGCTGGCGCGCGTGCTCACGGGATGGACCGTCGATCGCACCGGCGCGTTCGTCTTCAATTCGGCGCTGCACGACACGAAGGACAAGGTCGTCCTCGGCACGACGATCAAGGGACAGACCGGCGCGGCGGGACAGCAGGAAGGCGAGCAGGTGCTCGACATGCTCGTCAATCATCCGAGCACGGCACGCTTCATCGCGACGAAGATGCTCAAGTGGATGGTGACGCCGTCGCCGAGCGAGACGCAGATCGCCGCGATCGCGTCGGTGTACAAGGCGACCGGGGGTGACATTCGCGCCATGCTGCGCGCGATGCTCAACGACCAGTGGATCACCCAGGCGCCGATGAAGCTCAAGCGTCCGTTCCACTTCGTCGTCTCGGCGATGCGCAGCATGAATCCGAACGTCACGTCCGTCGCGACGCTCAACAGCCAGCTCGTGACGCTCGGCCATCAGTCGTTCGCGTGGGACACGCCCGACGGGTACCCCGACAAGGTCGAGTACTGGGCGGGCAACATCGTCCCGCGCTGGAAGTTCGGATCGGACGCGTCGAATCTGAACGGCGCGACGACGATTCAGTTCGACACGACGCCGTATCGCGCCGGCTCGCTCGCGAACGCGATCGAT
>CBHWBX010000167.1:0-8600 GCA_966111935.1 uncultured Gemmatimonadaceae bacterium | reverse complement strand
TCGGCTCGGTCGAAGGCGACGGCGCCGCCGCGTATCGGTATACCGAATCGCGGCTCATGCCGATCGCGATGGAGATGCTCGCGGACATCGACAAGAACACCGTCAACTACGTCCCGAACTTCGACGATCACCTCGAGGAGCCGTCGGTTCTTCCGGCCGGCATCCCGAACCTGATCGTGAACGGCTCGTCGGGTATCGCAGTCGGCATGGCGACGAACATTCCGCCGCACAACCTGCGCGAAGTCGTCAACGCCATCGTCCACATGATCGACAATCCGGATGTGACGGCGGCCGACCTGCGGAAGTACATCAAGGGTCCGGACTTCCCGACCGGCGGCTACATCTACGGCCGCGCCGGCATCAAGGATTACCAGGAGACCGGCCGCGGACGCATCGTCATGCGCGCGCGCGCCGTGATCGAGGAGAAGGAATCCTCGAACAAGTCGCAGATCGTCGTCACCGAGATCCCGTACCAGGTCAACAGCGCGAAGCTCCTCGAGAACATCGCCGACCTCGTTCGCGACAAGAAGCTCGAGGGCATCTCCGACCTGCGCAACGAGTCCGACAAGGACGGCATGCGCATCGTCATCGAGCTGAAGCGCGATGCGATCCCGCGCGTCGTCCTCAATCAGCTCTACAAGCAGACGGCGATGCAGTCGACGTTCGGCGTGATCATGCTCGCCCTCGTCCCCGACGAGCGCACGGGCAGCCTCGTGCCGAAGGTCATGCCGCTCAAGGAGTGCCTCGAGCACTTCGTGAAGCACCGTCATGAAGTCATCGTCCGCCGGACGCAGTTCGATCTCGACAAGGCGGCCGAGCGCGAGCACATCCTCGAAGGCCTGAAGATCGCCGTCGACAACATCGACGAAGTGATCAAGGTCATTCGCAACGCCGAGGACACGCCGACGGCGAGCGCGCAGCTGCAGAAGCGGTTCAAGCTCAGCGAGCGCCAGGCCGACGCGATCCTCAACATGCGTCTCGCCAAGCTCACCGGCCTCGAGATCGAGAAGCTCGAGGAAGAGCTGAAGGAAGTCCGCGCGCTCATCAAGGAGCTGCGCAGCCTCCTCGAGTCGCGCGACAAGCGCATGGCCGTCCTCAAGGGCGAGCTCCAGGAGATCGCCAAGAAGTTCGGCGACGAGCGCCGCACCGAGATCACGAGCGACGAAGGCGAGTTCACGATCGAGGACCTGATCGCCGAAGAGGAGATGGTCGTCACGATCTCCCACACCGGCTACATCAAGCGCACGTCGGTCTCGACGTACAAGAAGCAGCGGCGCGGCGGCCGCGGGAACAACGGCGCGAGCCTCAAGGAAGAGGATTTCGTCGAGCACCTGTTCGTCGCGTCGACGCACGACTACGTGCTCGTCTTCACCGACGACGGACGCTGCTTCTGGCTCAAGGTCCACGAGATCCCGCAGGCGGGCCGCGCGGCTAAGGGCAAGCCGATCGTCAACATGATCAACGTGTCGCCCGACACGCAGGTCTCGGCGATCGTCACCGTGCGGGAGTTCCCGGACGATCAGTTCCTGCTCTTCGCGACCAAGAAGGGCACGGTCAAGAAGACGGCGCTGTCGCAGTACTCGAACGTCCGCTCGAACGGCATCAAGGCGATCAAGATCGAGGAAGGCGACGAGCTGATGGACGTCCAGGTGACGAGCGGTACGAACGACATCGTCCTCTCGACGCGTCACGGACTGTCGATCCGCTTCCATGAGCAGGACGTGCGCGAGATGGGTCGCGACACGACCGGCGTGAAGGGCATCGAGCTCGGACCGCGCGATCAGG
Organism: uncultured Gemmatimonadaceae bacterium; assembly: GCA_966111935.1. Taxonomy (GTDB): domain Bacteria; phylum Gemmatimonadota; class Gemmatimonadetes; order Gemmatimonadales; family Gemmatimonadaceae; genus JAQBQB01. The sequence goes on along the minus strand of CBHWBX010000167.1, from coordinate 6,815 downwards.
TCGTCGGCATGGTCGTGATCAAGCGCGACGCCAACCTGCTCGTCGTCACCGAGAAGGGCATGGGCAAGTGCTCGCCGATCGACGACTACCGCGTGCAGAAGCGCGGCGGCAAGGGCATCATTACGGTCCACCGCACCGACAAGACGGGTGATGCGGTGTCGCTGATGGAGGTCCTGCCGGACGATGAGCTCATGCTCATCACCAAGCACGGCGTGGCGATCCGCATGCCGGTGAAGGGGATCCGCGTCGCGGGCCGCAACACCCAGGGCGTCAAGCTCGTGAACCTCGACAACGACGATCTGGTGATGGACGTCGCCCGCGTGGTTCCGGACGACGAAGCCGAGCCGGGCGACGATTCGGCGGTCGCCGAGGTATCCGGCGCCGAACAGTCCGAGTAGTAAGCCAGCATTTCCGGGGCAGAAAACAGAGTGGGCGGCACTTTGTGCCGCCCTCTCTGTTTTTGTAACAGAATGTTCCAGGCGCTAAATCTTTCGGGTCTCCCGCCCTTGAGGTAGCTTAGGAGGCCATCCAACGCCGATGTCTACCTCCGTCCGCGCCCCGCGAGAAGTGACGTCACCGCTGCCCCGCACCACCGGCACGATGAGGGTCACGCAAGAGCTCCCGATGGTATCCGTGGAGCTCGGACAGGCCCTGCTCAACGAACAGGCCAAGCTCCGCGGCGAAGTCCTCCTCTGGCAGCGGTGGGTCCGGTATCTGGCGCTCGGCGCCATGATCCTCCTCTCGCTCCTCTTCGGCGGATCGGGGATGCAGGAGGCCCTCGTCCCGATCGGCGTCCTCTCGGTCGCCTACATCGGCGTCGTGCTGTCGACCTCGTGGATCCTGCAGCACAACCCGGGACGTCTCGCCCTGAGCTGGTTCCCGTCGCTGCTCCTCGCGACCGACATCACCACGCTCGCCGGCTTCGTCTACCTCACGAGCCCACCGTATCAGAGCTACCGCATCCTGCTTTTCGGCTTCCTGTCGATGCAGCTCGGGGTGTTCTACTTCGGCCGCCGCCACGGCTCGCTCGCCGCGGCGCTGACGGTCGTCGTCTACATCGTCGTCACCGCGCTCGTGCCGCCGTTCGTCGCCGGCGCGCGTCCGTCATGGCTGTCGATCGGATTCAGCGTCACGCTGTTCGCGCTCATCAGCGCGGTGCTCATCTACACCTTCGGCAGCTTCCGCGAGCGGATGGACGCGCTGCGGATGTACTGCAAGGTCGTCGAGCGCGGCGAGATCGCGAGCCTGCCGCAGCTCGGCTCCGAGCGCTGGCCCGACGAGCTCACGCTGCTCGCGCGCAGCTTCCAGTCGATGCACGCGCGCCTGGCCGAGCAGATCGGCAGCGACCCGCTCACCGGCTGCATGAACCGCCGCTCGCTCGAGTCGAAGCTGCGCGCCGATCTCCGTCACGCGCGCCGTCGCGGATCGACGGTCGCCGTCGCGGCGATCGATCTCGACAACTTCAAGGAGATCAACGACTCCAAGGGACACCCCGTCGGAGACGTCGTCCTCCAGCAGATCGCAGGCATCATGAAGCAGACCGCGCGCGACACCGATTGCGTCGCGCGCTTCGGCGGCGACGAGTTCGTGATCGTCCTTCCCGACACCGGGTGGCAGGGCGCGCTGACCTTCGCCGAGCGCCTGCGTCGCCGCGTCGACGACTTCACCTTCGGCCCGCCGGGCACTCCGGTGACGACGACGATTTCCATCGGCGTGGCTCTTGGCCGCGGCAGTGATCCGATCTCCACGGACATGCTGATCAAGGAAGCCGACGCCGCTCTCTACAAAGCCAAGACCGCCGGTCGCAACCGAGTATTCTCTTGAACGATTCGCAGTTGGTTTCCCTGCGCGACCTCGAGGCCGCCGCGGGTGTGCTGGCGCCCGTCGCCGTACGTACGCCGTTGCTCCCCGCCGACATCATCTCCGACGCCGTCGGCACGCCGGTGTGGATCAAGCCCGAGATGCTCCAGCGCGGCGGCGCGTTCAAGTTCCGCGGCGCGTACAACTTCCTCGCGAACATGGACCCCGAGGAGCGGAAGCGCGGCGTGATCGCGCCGTCGTCGGGGAATCACGCGCAGGCGGTGGCCCTCGCCGCGAAGCTGTTCGGCGTGCCGGCCACGGTCGTCATGCCGACGACGGTCACGCCGGCGAAGCGCGGCGGCGCTGAGCGACTCGGCGCGCGCGTCGTCCTCGCCGGCACGACGACGTTCGATCGGCTACAGAAGGCCGAGGAGCTCGTCGCGCAGGAAGGCTCGACGCTCGTGCCGCCGTACGATCACAATCTCATCATCGCCGGCCAGGGAACCGTCGGTCTCGAGATCGCGGCCGATGCGCCGCACATCGAGAACGTGCTCGTGCCGGTCGGCGGCGGCGGATTCAGCGCCGGCGTCGCCGCGGCGATCAAGCTCAAGCTGCCGAACGCGCGCGTGATCGGCGTCGAGCCGACGACGTCGGCGAAGCTCACCGCGGCGCGGACCGCCGGCAAGCCGACGCGGATTCCCGCCGTCGGCGGTCTCGCCGACGGACTGCTCGCCGTCGAGATCGGACACGTCACCTTCGCGCACCACGAGAAGTATCTCGACGACGTCATCACGGTCGATGACGACGCGCTGCGCGGCGCGATGCGGCTGCTGCTCGATCGCATGAAGCTCGTCGTCGAGCCGAGCGGCGCGATCACCGTCGCGGCGCTGCTCGAGAAGAAGCTGGTGCCGACCGGTCCGACGGTCGCCGTATTGAGCGGCGGCAACATCGAGTGGGATGGACTCCGTGGCCTCCTCGGCGGGTGACGCCGGACGCGTCGTCATAGCCGAAGAGGACCCTTTCGTCGCGGGGGCCCTCTCCTGGCTCCTGCGCGAGCAGGGATATACGGTCGATACGGTGGCGTCGCGCGACGCGCTGTTCGCGCGCATCACCAGCCACGCGCCCGATCTGATTCTCCTCGACGGTGAAGTCGTACAGCGCGACGGGGCGATCATCGGCCAGTTGCGCAGCGATCAGCGGTTCAACGACGTGCGCGTGATGGTCACCGCGCCGTGGGCGGCGATCGAGGACGGCGGGCAGGGCCTGCCATGGGGCGTCGACGATTGCGTCAGCAAGCCGTTCCGCGTCCCCGAGCTGCTCGGCCGGATGCGCACGCAGCTGCGCGCGAGCAGTCAGCTCCGCGCGGCGCGCGCCGCGCTCGAGGATACGGCCGCCGAGCTCGAACGGGTGCGCGAGGACGCCGTGAACAATCGCCGGCTCATCGACATCCTGCACGAAGTCACCGGCGAGCTGTCGGCGACGGAGATCTATCGCATTCTCGCGCGGCGCGTCGCACGCGCGCTCGAGATCTCGCACTGTTCGGTGGTGCTCGCGCGCTCGGGTGATCAGGTCGGCACCGTCGCCGCGGCGCACGAGGATCCGACGATCCAGGACGTCGATCTGCGGCTCGATCAGTATCCGGAGATCATCGCCGCGCTCGAGACGGAGCAGCCGGTGCTCGTCGAGGACGCGCGGATGCATCCGCTGTTCGCGGGGATGCGTGAGCTCTGGGCGCGCGAAGGGAAGAGCATCGACATCCGCTCCGTGGCGACGATTCCGTTCGCGATCGATCGCTGGCGGTCGGGGGTGCTCTTCCTGCGCACCGATCGCGCCGAGCGCAGCTTGACGCGCGACGACGTGGAGTTCGCGGACGTCGTGATTCGCGCCGCGGTGGCGGCGATCCGCCGCGCGCAGGCGTTGGAGACGACGCGCGCCGACAACCGCCGGCTCGAAGCGCTGGCAACGACGGATCCGTTGACCCGGGTGCTCAATCGCCGCGCGCTGCTCGAGCGACTGACCGCCGAAGTCGACCGCGCGCGTCGCTTCCACAGCTCCCTCACGCTGCTCCTGCTCGACGTCGATCACTTCAAGCAGATCAACGACGGCGCGGGCCACCTCGCCGGCGACAGCGTGCTGCGCCAGCTCGGCGCGGTGCTCGAGGAAGCGGTGCGCAAGGTGGACATCGTCGCGCGGTACGGCGGCGAGGAGTTCGTGATGCTGCTGCCGGAGACGGCGAGCGAGGGCGGCGTCATCTTCGCCGAGCGGCTGCGCGAGCGGATCGCCGGAGAATCGTTCGACGTCGGCGCGGATCAGCCCGTTCATTTGACGGTGAGCATCGGGATCGCCAGTTTTCCGTCGCCTCGCGTCTCGTCGACGGAGGACCTTTTCGCCCGAGCGGACGAAGCGCTGTATCGCGCCAAGTCGGGTGGGCGCAACCAGGTGCGGACCTGATGAGTCGTTGTCCGACGTGCGGCACCCAATATCCGGACGACGCGCGCTTCTGCACCAAGGATGGGACGCGCCTCCTCGCCGCGACGCCGCCCGTCGGCATGCCGACGCCGTCGCGAGCGACGGCCGCTGTCTCGCCGCGCGCCGATGGCGCGACGCCGGTCACGCACGCGAATCTCGCCGGGCGCACGCTCCAGGGACGCTACTTCATCGAGCGGAAGGTCGGCGAAGGCGGCATGTCGTTCGTGTATCTCGCGAGCGACATCGCGACGCGCGAGCGGTACGCGATCAAGGTGTTGTCGGCGGCGCTGTCGCAGGACGTGAACGCGATGGCGCGCCTGCGGCGCGAGGCGAGCCTCGGCATGCGCCTCGCGCATCCGAACGTCTGTCACATCATCCGTCTCGGCGAGACCGAGGACGGATTGGTGTATGTCGTGATGCCGTTCGTCGAAGGGGAGATCCTCGCCGATCGCACGAACCGGCTCGGACAGATTCCGCTCGCCGAAGTCGCGCGCCTGCTGCGCGACATGGCGGCGGGGCTGCACGTGGCGCACGAGCTCAAGATCGTGCATCGCGACCTCAAGCCCGAGAACGTCATGGTGTGCCGCAGCCCGAACGGGGCCGAGTATGCCGTCGTGATGGACTTCGGTCTGGCGAAGGAGCGTCGCGCCGGCGCGGAGCTCCAGAAGCTCACGGCAACGGGGATCATTCTCGGGACGCCGGAGTTCATGTCCCCTGAACAGTTGAGGGGAAAGCCCCTCGATCCGCGCACCGACATCTATTCGCTGGCGCTGATGGCGTACGAGATGCTCACCGGGAAGCTGCCCTTCCAGGGACGCACCCAGCAGGAGACGATGATCGCGCGGCTTCGCAGCGAGCCGACGCCGCTCAGAAAGATGCGCCCCGACCTCGAGTTCCCGGAGTCGGTGGAGCGCGTGTTGACCAAGGCGATGCAGCGCAATCCCGACGATCGCTTCACCTCGACGATCGAGTTCGCGGATGCCTTCGCCGATGCCGCCGCGGAGCGCTCGACGCCGAACCTTCCGCAAGGCGATCACAGTCTGCTCGGCAAGCTGTTCGGACGCTGAGTTGCGCGCGGCTGCCGTCCCGAGTCGTATACCGATGACACGTCGTCTGATGATTGGTGCGCTCGTCGCGCTGACGAGTGCGCGCGCGCTTCCTGCGCAGAGTCCTGCATGGCGCACCGCGGATTCACTGCTGCGCGCCGGGATGCTCGAGCGCGCGGAATCCGTGTATTACGCCGAGGCGCGGCACCGTCCGCGCGATCCGCAGGCGCGCGCGGGACTCGGACTGTTCCTGCTCTCGCGCGGCGCGGTGAAGATCGGCGCGACGCTCGTCGAGGAAGCGATCCGTTTCGGTGGCGATCCAGGAGTGCTCGGCCCGCCGCTCGCGAGCGCCTACATGTATCTCAACGACTGGCGCAGCACGGCGCTGCTCGCCGATTCGCCGCTGCGCGACGGCCAGAAGAAGCGGAACTCGTGGCTGCTCCAGCATCCAGTGCGCGTGATCGCGCCGGACTCGACGGTGCTGATCGCGATGGCGCGCACGCCGGTGGACAGCTTCATCGGCGTGACGCCGGTGCGTCTGAACGGGACGACGGTGAAGGCGCTGATCCGTCCGGCGATGCACTGCAAGATCGAGCTGTCCGACACGAGCCGCGCGCTCGCGAAGCTGCGCACCTTTCCCGACACGAAGACGCGCGGCGGCGTGCCCTATCTCGCCGCCGCCGCCGACTCCGTGGGGCTCGGCCGCATGACTATCCTTGGCGTGCCGATCGACGTGCGCCAGCTCGGACCGGGGGTGGAGGCGACGATCTGCTTCGGCGAGCTGATGCCGTTCTCGCCGACGTTCGACAGTCGCGCCGGCCTCATCGCGCTCCACGTGAGCGCGCTGCCGGCGCCGCCGCGCACGACGACGACGGTACCGTTCTACGCGCCGGAAGGGCGGCTCGCCCTGATCCGTGCCGGCGGCCTGTCGTCCATCGCGTCGCCGACGGTGCGTTCATTCCTCGGCGATTCGCGCTGGACGATCGACACGCGCCGAGGGCAGATCGTGATCGAGCCTCAGCGCCCGTGACGGCGCAGCTCGACCATCAGGCAGCTGTCCTGCACGACGTCGATCCCGGCGCGTGCGAAGCGCTCGGCCGCTTCCATGTTCTCGATGCCGAGCTGCATCCAGACTGACTTCGGCTTCTTGGCGATGATGTCGTCGACGTGCGCGGTGACGTCGCGGCCGCGCCGGAAGACGTTGACCATGTCGACCTCGCCGGGGATGTCGGCGACCCGGCGATAGACCGGCTGTCCCATGATCTCCGTCGCGTCGGGATAGTAGACGGGGACGGGGATGATCTCGTAGCCCGCGCGCTTGGCGTACTCAGGTACGTAATAGGCCGGCTGTTCCGGCTCCATCTTGATCCCGAGCACCGCGATCCGTTTGGTCTCGTCGAGGATGCGGCCGATGCCGTCGGAGCGGGTGATCAGATGGTCGCGCCAGTTTTCGGATTCAGTATCCATGCGGATTGGTCCTTGCGAGGATCGTGCACACAG
>CBHWBX010000166.1:0-8612 GCA_966111935.1 uncultured Gemmatimonadaceae bacterium | reverse complement strand
TGCTGGCGAGGAAATCCGACTTGAGCTTGTTCGCGCGGGCAAGCTCCTCCGACTGCCACACCAGGCGCTCGTTGTGCTGGGCGAGATCCGCCGTCGCTTCGGCGATCCGCACCTCGAGCTCGCTGTTCAGCGTCTTCAGCGCGTCGTAGAGGCGCTCGTTCTCGACCTGCTGCGTGAGATCGTGCAGCACGGACACGATCGCGATCGGCTCCCCGCGCTCGTTGCGGATCTTTCCCGACACGACCTCGACGGGCAGCGTCACCGCCGACTTCGGGTGGGTGAGCGACATCCGCTCGCGGCGCGTCCGCTCGTCGGTGAGCGCGAAATCGGAGATGAACGACGTGAACTTCGTGTCGTTCTGGCGAACGGCCTGCGAGATCCGATGGGTGGGCGGCTCCGACGGCAGATGAAAGAGCTGCTCGGCCTCGTCGTTCATCAGGATGATGTTCGCCAGGCTGTCGGTGACGAGGATCGGATCGGCGACGTTCTCGAGGATGAGATTCAGACGATCGCGCTCGTCGGTCGCTTCGACCTCCGCCTGCCGCACGCGCAGCACCTGCCGCTCGAGCTCTCGCGCCGCGCGGCGCAGATCGGTGACGTCACGCAACACGGAGAGCACGGCATCCTCCGGTCCGACGCGCTCGCCCAGCGGATGGGTCAGCACCTCGAACAGGAGGTCGTTGCCTTCGTCGGGATCGACGAGGTTGAGCTCACGCGCGCCGCCCGCCGCCGTGCCGGCAATCATCGCGCGCGACAGGAAGGAGCTGAAGAGCAGGTTGTTCAGCTCGACCGCGCGACGTCGTCCCGGGGAATCCTCTTCCGTCACCGAAAGTAGATGCTCGGCGCGCTTGTTCTGGAGCACGATGTCGTTCGACGCATCCGTGATCACCACCGGATCGGGAAGCGAGTCGACCATCTGCTGGTAGCGTCCGCGCTCCTGGCTCGAGCGGTCGAGCGCGCGCTGGGTGTCGAGATGCGACGCGACGCGGAAGAGCACGGGCCCCGCGTACAGCACGACCGACGCGAGCTCCTGGAGCAGCTCGTCGCCGAGCACGGCGTCGATGATCACGACGCCGCCGGGCGCGCTGCTGAAGCGGCGATTCTCCAGACGCACGAGACGCGCGCCGGTCGGCGCGAGCACCTGCTCGGCGTACGAATCCGGCCAGAGCGCCGGCGCGCCGCGGTAGTGCGGCCGCGGCATCGGCAGCGCCGTCCATCCGTCGAGCGGGATCCGGACGTCGGGGCGCGCCGGCAGATCGTTCATCACCGGCGACAGCGTGAGCGCGGCGACCATCCATGGATGACTGCGTTCGCCGATCCGATACTCGTCCGGCGGCGCGACATCGAAGCCCACATCGGCGACGAGCGAGAGCTGCTCGTCGTTCACATCGAACCGCAACAGCAGCCCGCGCCGCGCACCGGTCCGCGCGAGCAGATCGGCGAGCAGGAAGGTCGATGCCGCCGCGAGGTCTGGCGCCTCGGCGAGCGACGAGAGGAGCGCGAGGTGACCGCGCTCGCTCAGTCCGCCTTTTCCAGCTTCAACTTGATGTTGACGAAATTGTACGGTGGCCATGGCCCCGAGTACTTGAATGAAAGCACGTCCTCGTACTTCCGGCTGGTCTCTTTCACTCGTTCATCGAATGCCTGCTCCTGCGCGCGCTCGACGAGGAACGCGGCATTCAGGATCATGCGGTCGCCGATCGGCTTGTTCGACCGGCTCGCGACCGCGGCCGGCTTGAGCGCGTCATGGATGTCGGCGACGTACCGCGAGCTCATCTCCTCGAGCGCCGAATCGACGAGCCGTCCGAGCTGCATCCTCGCGAAGTAGGTCGAGGTCGTCGTGTGGCGACTGATCTCGTCCTTCAGGCGACGGATCTCGTCGTTCTGACGCTCGAGGTTCGCGATCACCTTCTCGCGGTCCCAGAGCACCTTGAGCCCGAACTCGATCTTGTCCTGCATCTTGTGCAGGACGTCGCTGAACGCCTGATACGTCGAGCGCAGCAGCTCGGTGACGTCGTCTTCCGAGCGGAACACGGTGCCGAAGCTCATCGGAATCACCGTGAACTCCTTCATCACCGTCTCGTTCACGAACTCGTGCGCGAGCACGTTCTCGCGCGTCGGATCGTAGATCACGATCGGCGTATCGCTGACGACGGCGGCGAGATCGTTGAACGCCACCGTGAACACGCGCTGTCCGCCGCCGATGCCGATCGTGCCGAAGTCGCGCTGACGATCGGTGCGCACGATACAATAGACGTACTTCCCACCCTCCACTCCACTGGGGGGAGTGAGATCCGCCGATTGGATTTCGAGCATGCCGGCCCTCGCGGGAAGCTGAGCTGTGTCCGTCTTTGCGTAACCCTGTAGGCCGGAACCGGGCCACGCCAGCCCCCGGGGGAATTTCCTGATGCGCTCAGGCCGTCAAGGTTTTGTCCGGACGTACACTTCGTCACCGTGTCGGTGACGATTGCTACGCGTGGAGCGGAAAGGAATGCCGGATCGAATGTCCGGAGCCAATGGACTCGCGCGACATCTCGTGCGGCAGCGTGAGGTGGAAGGTCACCCCCCGCTCGGCGTTGCGAACCACCCACAGCCGCCCGTGGTGCGCGCGGACGATCGACCGGCAGATCGCCAGGCCCAGGCCGAGACCGTTCTCTTTCGTCGTCACGAACGGCTCGAACACCGAGTCGATCGTATCGTCGGGAATGCCCAGGCCGCGATCGGAGATCGCGACGTGCACTTCCCCGTCGCTCTCCGCCGTCTTGATCGTGAGCACGCGCTCCTCGCTCGGCAACTGGGACATCGCGTCGCAGGCGTTCACGATCAGGTTGAGCAGCACCTGCTGGAGCTGCACGCGATCGGCCGAGACGAGCGGCAGCGATTCGGCGAGCTCGGTGTTCACGTGCACCTCGCGCAGGATGAGATCGCTGTGGGCGAGGCCGAGGACTTCGTTGATCACCTCGTTCGGGACGACGAGCTGCGCGTCGACTTCCCCCTTCTGAATCAGCGCGCGTACGCGGCGGATCACCGAGCCGGCGCGCAGATCGTCGGAGATGATGTCGGCGAGGATCGCGTGCACTTCGGGCAGACTCGACGGACCGCGCGCGAGCAGCCGCTCGGCGGCGCGCGCGTTGGCGAGGATGGCGGTGAGCGGCTGATTGACCTCGTGCGCGAGCGCGGCCGAGAGCTCGCCGAGCACGGCGACGCGGCCGAGGTGCGCGAGCTGTCGCTCGAGCGCGCGCAGCGCCTGCTCGGTGCGCAGCCGATCGTCGATCTCGGCTCGCAGCGTCGCGTTGGCGAGCGAGAGCTCGACGGTCCGCTCGGCAACGCGCTGCTCGAGCTCCGCGCCGAGTGCCCGCAGCGCCGCTTCGCCGACGCGCAGCGCTTCCTCGTTGCGCTTGTGGTCGTCGATGTCGGTGGCGGTGCCGTACCAGCGCAGGATGCGCCCGTCGCTGCCGCGCACCGGAAGGGCGCGCACGAGGTGCCAGCGATAGGTGCCGGTCCGCGCCGAGCGGAAGCGCGACTCGTGCTCGTGGGGACGTCCGGCTTCGATGTTCGCGCGCCACGACGCGAGGCAGCTTTCGACGTCCCGGGGATGGATCTGTCCGAGCCAGGTTCGATCGTCGATCGGGCCGCGCGTCGTGCGCGTGAGCTCGTACCAGCGCTCGTTGAAGTAGTCCATGCGGCCGTCGGGACGCGCGGCGAAGACGATCTGCGGCATCGTGTCGGCGAGCTCGCGCAGTCGCGACTCGCTCTCGACGAGCGCGGCCTCGTCGCGCAGCGCCGCCTCGGCGAGCTCGCGCTCGCGCAGCACCGCGGCGAGCGCGAGCAGCGTGATCGACGTCATCGTGAGGAACAGCTGCAGCGAGAAAACGTTGTCGCCCACCGACTGGCCGGTGAACGGCCCATTGTCGTGGATCACGCCCCAGATCGAGAAGACGCTCGACGCGACGAGGCAGGCACTGGTGCCCGGGGCGCCGAACCGCAGCGTCGCCCAGAGCAGCAGGGGGAGCGGGGCGTAGAGCATTGCCGGGCGCTGACCAGCGAACAGCGACGGGTAGGTCGAGAACGCGACGCCGACGGCGACCACAAGGAAGGACAGCGCGATGATCTCGAGCTTCCGACGGCGCCAGGACTCGTAGAGCGACTTCAGCCCAAGGCTTCCCCAGATCACGATCGCCGGTACGAGGGTGAGATCGGCGAGCACGTTGGCGAAGAAGCGCTCGTTCCAGAGATCCCAGAACCCATCGGTGGAGAAATCGTTGAGCCGGACGAAGAAGGCGTCGGCGAACGACGAGACGAACGGCGCGAGGAGCGCGCCGGCGGCGACGAAGATGGCGACGCCGCGCAGGGTCGAGAACGACGGTTTGCCGCGCGAGAGAAAGCGCACGGCGGTCGCGCCGACGAGCGCCTCGAAGGAGTTGCTGACGAACCAGGAGATCGCCATCCCGAAGGGGATGCCGCTCGCGAACTCGATCGCGAGATGGGCCGGGAGCACGGCGAGGATCAGCCATCCCCACATGCGCGGCGGCGCGAGCAGTAATGCGCCGAACAGGATCGCGTTCGGCGGCCAGAGCGTCGATATCGGCTGCGACTGCGGCGTCAGCGCAAACCCGACCTGGGCGCCGACGACATACGCGACAGCAATCGCCGCCGAGGCGTATCCAATTCTCGCATGGCTACGAGGCACCTGGGGAGGCTGCTGCCTGAATGTATGGGAGCAGAATTGGACCTTGGTCCACTATTGGTACTATTGGGTCCGGAGGGCTTTCCCGAAAGAGGGAGGTGTAACGGGCGGAGGCGTGAGCGAACGGCGCGAACGCCCGAACGGCGCGAACGCCCGAACGGCGCGAACGCCCGAACGGCGCGGACTCCCGAACGGCGCGAACGCCCAGACGGCGCGCGGAGCGCGCGGAGCGCGAGGGGCGCGAACGGCGACACGGCGCGACACGGCGCGACACGGCGCGTTCCTTCGGACGTCATCCTGAGCGCAACGAAGGACCCCTTGGCACTGAGGTGATCTCCTCCTCGGCGCACAGGGGTCCTTCGGCACTTCGCTCCTCAGGATGACACCTGCTGATCAGACGTGCTACCGGCGCCGCCGCGCGGGTGTGGTCGGGACGATCACCTTCGGACTTCCGAAGTGATAGACGACCGCGAGACGATACGACGCCATGCTGACGCTGCCCGGCTCGTCGATGATCGGCCCGGCGAGCGACCGGAACGACTTGTTGCCGGTGAACGGATTGTGTCCGCCCGTCAACACCGCTTCGAGTCGACCGCTCCAGTGGTCGGAGGCTCTGCCCTGCACGCCGAACGTCGCGACGGGGCTGATGCTGAGCGGGGTTCCCGCGCCGTTCGACGTGACGAGCGCCGACTTCTCGTCGAGCGACCACCAGGTGAACTGTACGCCGAATCCGCCATAGGGGCTGACCGGCGCGCGCGAGGTCATCACATAGCGAAGCGCCTCGAGCGACACGGTGTTGGCCTTGATGCGCGCGACGTCGTTCACGTCGAGCGCGTGCGAGCCGTCGCCGTTGTCGGTTTTGAAGTTCAGCTGGTTCGAGGTGAACTGGTAGGTCGCGCGAAGGCCAAGGTGGAGCAGGACGTCCACACCGAGTCCGCCGCCGACGTTCCATCCCGTCTGGCTCTGGAGCGACCGCTGTCCGGCGGCCGGATCGACGGCTTGCAGGAGCTGGAACCGATCGCCCGTTGTGACGCCGCCGTGCACGAAGACGTTCCAGTTCGGCGCGGCGAGACCGCGCATCAGGTCTCCAAAGAAGTTGGTCGTGTCCTGTGCTTGCGTCTGGGTCTGTGCCTTTGCGGCCGTCGGAAGGGCGGCGAACGAGCAGATGAGACCGACGGCGAGCCAACGTGTCTTTGACATGGTTGAATCCTGTTAGTGCGTAATGACGAGAGTTCGCTCCTGACAGCCTGGTCTCGCCATTGGCACATGGGAGGATGAGCCGACGCGCGCGGGCTGATCACTAGCCGCCGATCGGCCCGCTGTTGAGATTGCGGTCTTCCTCCACGAAATCCCACCAGAATGAAAAGACTTCTTGCCACGACGGCGGCGTTCGCGCTCGCGGCGAACGCGGCCGATGCCCTCGCCCAGAATCCGGCCACGGGGAATCCTCCGGCTCAGTCGCCGGCGGCAGCCGCGCCTGCGCAGGGTGCTGGAACGGCGCAGGCGCGTCGCCCGCGTCCGTATGCGCAGGTCATCCCTGAGCGCGCGCACACCGAGAAGGGCGGTGTCACCGTCCACAAGGTCGATGAGCGCTACTTCTTCGAAGTGCCCGACTCGCTCCTCGGGCGCGACATCCTGCTCGTGACCCGCATCTCCGGCGTGCCCGCGGGGACGGGCGGCTTCCAGTTCGCCGGCAGCGAAGTCGTACGGCGCATGGTGCGCTGGGAGAAGGTGAACGATCGCATCCAGCTGCGCGCCGCCGATCCGACGGTGTATGCCGATGATTCGCTGCCGATCGCGATCAGCATTCGCAACAACAATTACACGCCGATCCTCGCGGCCTTTCCGATCCAGGCGTTCTCGCGCGACTCGACGAGCTACGTGCTCGACGTGACGGACTTCTTCGGCACCGACGTGCCGGCGATCAGCGGCTTGAGCGATGCGCAGCGCCGGCAGTATCAGGTCCGCCGCCTCGATCCGGCGCGCAGCTACATCAGCGGCGTGCGGTCGTTCCCGATCAACATCGAAGTGCGCCAGGTGCAGACGTTCGACGCCGCCGCGGCGCCGGCCGATCGCGCCGGCAACACGATCTCGCTCGAAGTGCGGCAGTCGATGCTGCTTCTGCCGAAGGTGCCGATGCGTCCGCGCATCGCCGACGCGCGCGTCGGCTACTTCGAGGTCAATCGCGTCAACTACGGCCTCGACGAGCAGAAGGCGGCGACGCAGACGTTCATCACGCGCTGGCGTCTCGAGCCGAAGGATCCGGCCGCGTACGCGCGCGGCGAGCTGGTCGAGCCGATCAAGCCGATCACCTACTACATCGACCCCGCGACGCCGACCAAGTGGCGCCGCTACGTGAAGGAAGGCGTCGAGTCGTGGCAGAAGGTGTTCGAGAAGGCGGGATTCAAGCACGCGATCATCGCCAAGGATCCGCCGTCGAAGGCGCAGGATCCCGACTGGGATCCAGATGACGCCCGTTACTCGATGGTGCGCTGGGACGCGAGCCTCGTGCGGAACGCGATCGGGCCGAGCACGCCCGATCCGCGCAGCGGCGAGATCCTCAACAGCGAGATCAACTGGTATCACAACCACATGCGGTCGTATCGCAACCGTCTCATGGTCGAGACGGGCGCCGCGAATCCGGAAGCGCGTACGCTCGACATCCCGGAAGATTTGATGGGCGAGACGATGCGCCAGGTGATCGCGCACGAGATCGGCCACGCGCTCGGGCTCCAGCACAACATGGTCGCGTCGAACAGCTTCCCGGTCGACTCGCTCCGCTCGCCGAGCTTCACGAGCCAGTACGGTGTGAGCGCGACGATCATGGACTACGCGCGCCAGAACTACGTCGCCCAGCCGGGCGACGGGCTCAAGCCGAAGGACTTCATCCGCCGCCTTGGACCCTTCGACGACTTTGCGATCAACTGGGGCTATCGCATCCTGCCGAACACGCCGACGCCGGAAGCGGAGCGGAAGACGCTCAACGACTGGCTCGTGCGTCAGAGCGGGCCGTTCCCGTACAAGTACGTCGCGCAGCAGTACGGCAGCATCGACCCGCGCTCGCAGACGGAAGACGTCGGCGACGATGCGATGAAGGCCGGCAGCTACGCGATCGCGAACATGAAGCGGGTGATCCCGCAGCTCGTGGCGTGGACGACGAAGCCGGGCGACGACTATACCGACCTCGACGAGATCTACGACGAGACGCTCGGCATGTGGTCGCTGTACATGAACCACGTCGCCACGTGGATCGGCGGTGTCACCGTCGACATGAAGAGCGCCGATCAGGGAGCGAACGTCTACCGGATCGTGCCGAAGGCGAAGCAGAAGGAGGCGTTAGCGTTCCTGAATAACAATGTCATCATGACACCGTCCTGGCTCACGCCGCGGGACATCGAATCGCGGCTCGGGCCGTCGGCGCTGCCGACGCGTCAGGCCGCGGTGGTGACGAGCCTGCTCAGCACCGCCCGTCTGGGCCGTCTGGCCGAGTCGGAGAAGGCGGATCCGGCGAACGCGTACCCGCTCGCCGAGTACATGGCCGACCTCAGGAGCGACGTCTTCGCGGGGACGGCGCCGGATGCGAACCGCCGGATGTTGCAGCGTGTCTACGTCGAGCGGCTGAACGCGATCGTCAATCCGCCGCCGGCGCCGGCGAGCGGTCCGGGCGCAGGGCAGGGGGCGGTAAATCCGCCGCCGCCGTTCGTCGCGCAGCCGAACATCGCGCGCAGCGACGTCCCGGCGCTGGCGCGAATGCAGTTGCGCCAGATTCGCGACGAAGCGCGGCAGCGCACGGCGGGCGCAACCGGTGTCACGAAGGCACATTGGGACGATATCGCGGCGCGGGCGGATGACGCGCTGAACCCGCGCGGCAAGTAAGAGCAGTCTCGTGAGGCGCCCCGCGCCGGGGGCCACACGCCGTTTAGGG